>CAJXTR010000001.1 GCA_913060465.1 uncultured Cryomorphaceae bacterium
AAGCATGTTTGTATAAATGCTTTGCCATGGAAAAGAGACCATTAGATGTATGCGTTATCAGTGATGTTCACCTAGGTACCTTCGGGTGTCATTCAAGGGAATTGAATGAATATCTTAAATCAATCGATCCGAAGACGATTGTCTTAAATGGCGATATAATTGACATTTGGAATTTTCGAAAGAACTATTTCCCTAAATCGCATATCAAAGTAATCCGTACGTTGCTGAAATTGGCAGCTAATGGAACAGAAATTCATTACATCACCGGTAATCATGACGAGGCATTAAGACGATTTTCAGGTTTTGAAATGGGAAATATCCAACTAGAAAATAAGCTAGTCCTAGAATTAAATGGCAAAAAGAACTGGTTCTTTCATGGTGATGTCTTTGATGTGAGTATACAACAAGCCAAATTTATTGCTAAGCTTGGAGGATGGGGGTACGACCTTTTAATCTGGATTAATCGACTCATTAACATTTACCTTGAGAAAAGAGGTAAAGAGAAGTATTCCTTATCGAAACGCATCAAAGATTCGGTTAAAAAAGCAGTGAAATTCATCAATGACTTCGAAAATGTCGCAGCAGAATTAGCCATCGAAAATGGCTATGATTACGTAATCTGTGGGCATATACATCAACCTCAGATTCGAAGCGTTAAGAATTCAAAAGGACAAACTATTTATATGAATTCAGGCGATTGGGTTGAAAACTTGAGTGCACTTGAATATTCGAACGGCAAGTGGTCCCTATATTCACACCCATCAACCATGCCTGATGATGATGATGATGATGATTCCTTTGACTTGACCATTAGCCCGGATTCCATCTTAAAACACATTGTACACAACAGGCCTAAGTCAGCCTAATTTGAAGATTTTATACGCATTTCAAGGTACAGGGAACGGACACGTCGCGAGAGCAAGAGACTTAGTCCCTAGATTTTCCTCATACGGGCAAGTTGATGTGCTCATTGCTGGATTAGAGTCTGAATTAGATTTAGGATTTCCTATTAAATACAAGCTGCGAGGACTTGCCATGGTATATGACAAGAAGGGGGCAGTTAGTTATTGGAATAGTCTTTGGAAAAATAATTTAGTACGTTTCCTTCGTGATATTCTGAATCTTCCAGTCAAGGAGTATGATTTAGTGGTGATCGATTTCGAAGCTGTGACATCTTACGCATGCTTATTAAAAGGCGTAAAGAGCCTCCAATTAAGCCATCAAGGCTCCTTTTTATCGAAGAATACTCCACGTCCTATAAAAACCGTACTCCATTGGGAGTGGGTCTTGCGCTATATGTCTCCAGCCAAATACACAATCGGCTTTCATTTCAAACCTTATGATTCATTTATTTTGCCACCCATAATCCGGCAAGAAATAAGGACCTTGCCAACAGCGGATGGTGATCATTATACCGTGTACCTTCCAGCATACCACCCACAAGTTCTCGTGAATCTATTCTCAACGTTCAAAAACGAGCGATTTGAGATTTTCACAAAGAATGACACTGTTAATCAAAGTGTTAACTCCAAGGTTCTTAAAGCTTCAGTAGAAGGTTTTAAGTCGTCTTTGTCGAATGCGAAAGGACTTATTTGCGGGGCAGGTTTCGAAGCGCCGGCAGAAGCACGATTCTTAGGCAAGAAAGTATTGGTATGCCCAATCAAAGGCCAATACGAGCAGATTTGTAACGGAATTGCCGCACAAGATGTGGGCATTCATTATATCGAAGAGATGACCCTCGAAAACTTGGAGGTATTGCAATCATTCTTTCATTCTAAACCTCCAAAACCAATTCGATGGAATGATTATGCTCAGCAGTTGGTTGAATGCATTGTTAATAATGCTATAAATCAGAAGCCTCTAGACGACATTTCCTCTTTACAAGTGTGGTAAAAACACTACATTTGCACCTTCATGAAGGCAGCTATACATATCACTATTTTAGGTCTCTTCCTAGCGCTTACCAGTTGCGGTGAGTACCAGGAGGTGCTGAAAAGCAAAGATTTGGATTACAAATTCTCCAAAGCAGTAGAATACTACGATGCAGGAGAATATAATAAAGCGTATCCAATTTTTGATGAATTAATCACGCTGTACCGTGGAACACATAAGGCTCAAGAGGTCTATTTCTATTATGCGCACACGCTGTACAAGCAAAGAGACTACATTCTTGCCGGCTACCATTTCAAGAACTTCTACAAGACTTTCCCAAATGATGAGAAAGCTGATGAAGCAGCATTTCTCACAGCATACTGCTATTATCTAGAAGCGCCAGAGCATAGTTTAGATCAGGCATATACCTACAAAGCCATCAATGAGATACAGCTCTTTATCAACACGCACCCTGAATCTGACAAGATAGAAGAGTGCAACGAATTCATGGAAGACCTTCGCGGCAGATTGGAGAAGAAAAGCTACGAAATCGCTTACCAGTACTATCATACGCGCAATTACAAGGCAGCTATTACTGCCTTCACTACCACATTAAGTGAATTTCCGGATACACCGTATCGTGATGATGCAATGTATTACCGTGCTATTGCGGCTTATAAATTGGCCGAGAATAGCTTAGAGCAACTTCAAGAAGAACGTTATCGAGAGGCTAGAACCGCACTCAATGACTATGAAGTGGCGTTTCCTGAAAGCTCAAGGCTGCAGGACTTAAAAAAATTGAATCCTTAAAATTTCTATACCTCATGGATTACAAGAAAATGCAAGCGGATAAAACAACCCGCACGCACAACATTAACGAGATTGACGCTGTAACCGACAACGTATACGAAGCGTTGACCATCATTGCAAAGCGCGCTGAGCAGATCAATGATACGACACGTGAAGAATTGCATGCGAAGTTGGAAGAATTTGCTTCTTCAACAGAATCATTAGAGGAGATCTTTGAGAACAAAGAACAAATCGAAGTGAGTAAGTTCTACGAAAGCTTACCAAAACCAACAGCTCTTGCCATGCAAGAATGGTTGGAAAACCGTATCTACTTCCGCAAAGAGGAAGAAAAGTAAACTTACAGCCATGAGCCTTTTAAACGGTAAGAAGATTCTCTTAGGAGTTTCTGGAAGTATCGCCGCTTATAAAAGTGCTCTTCTCGTAAGAGAATTTATCAAAAGGGGTGCTGAAGTCCAAGTCGTCATTACAACGTCGGCAAAGGATTTCATCACTCCTTTGACTTTATCTACCCTCAGTAAAAGGCCTGTTTTTAGCGAGTTTATTGAGGACGATCAAAAAGCCTATGGTGTTTGGAACAACCATGTAGATATGGGCCTATGGGCCGATTACATGGTCATTGCACCCGCATCTTCGAATACGCTTTCGAAAATTGCTTCAGGCGCATGCGACAACCTCCTTACAGCAGTCTATTTAAGTGCTAAATGCCCTGTCTTTGTGGCGCCTGCAATGGATTTGGACATGTACGCCAATGGAGCGACACAGGACAACTTAGCCTTACTCAAAGGGAGAGGTGTTCAAATCATCGATTCAGAAGTTGGCGAACTAGCATCAGGTTTAGACGGTAAAGGCAGAATGGCCGAACCTGAGAATATCGTTGCTTATCTCGAAGGATACTTAAGAGAACATTTGCCATTGGCCGGTAAACAGGTATTAATCAATGCCGGTCCTACGCACGAGCACATCGACCCTGTTCGCTTTATAGGGAACAACAGTTCCGGCACCATGGGGTATGCTTTAGCGCGGGCAGCTACAGCACTTGGCGCACAAACTACATTAGTTCTTGGACCGACGAACAAAACCTTTGATTCGAAAGGGATGACCATTGTTCCTGTGGTCAGTGCTCACGACATGTATGTGGAAATGACCCGCTTATTTCCAACGGCAGATCTCACTATTTGTTCCGCAGCAGTTGCTGATTTCACCCCTGAAGTCGTGGCAGATCAAAAAATGAAAAAATCGGGCCTTGAGGAGATGATCATCAAACTGGTACCGACTGTGGATATCTTGAAATCATTAGGTGAACGCAAAACTGAGGCGCAAGTACTGGTTGGATTTGCATTGGAAACGACTGATGGTGCGGCATATGCCCAAAAGAAATTGGCTACTAAAAATGCGGATGCGATCGTCCTTAACGAATTAGGGGAATCAGGTGTTGGATTTAATACGACAACCAACAAAGTAGACGTTTTCATAAGTAATGGGAGTTCACATGCTTACCGCCTCCAACACAAGGAAGAATTAGCTAAAGAACTCTTAGGAGATTTCATTAGATGGTTTAACTTGTAAGGATGCGCAATTTACTATTACTTCTTTCAATACTTCTTGTCAACAATGCTTATTCTCAGGAACTTAGAGCTGTTGTAAAGGTGCTTAGCCCTGAGGTACAGGCTACCAATAAAGACATTTTCCAAGCGTTAGAATCTAGCATTGATAACTTCTTGAACGGAACAACTTGGACAGATTACAAGTACAGTGATGAGGAGCGCATTGAATGCAGCTACATCATTACCGTGAAAAGCCTTAATGGGAACAAGTTTGACGCGAATCTCCAAGTTCAGTATTCGAGACCAATCTATGGTTCGAAATACAATAGTCCCGTGCTGAATATTTTGGATAAAGATGTTGTTTTTAGCTATCAAGAGAATGAACCTATTGATTTTCAACAAAATACATACACTACCAATCTAAGCTCTATTCTTGCTTTTTATGCCTATACCATCATAGGCACAGACCGTACAACGTTCAAAGCAAATGGTGGTGATAATGAATTTGCGATAGCACAAAGTATAGTTACTACGGCTCAAAGTGGAGGAGGTGCCAGTGGCTGGAAGAGTTTTGATGGCACCAAGAATAGATTTTGGATTGCAGATCAATTAAATTCCCCGGTTTTCGAACCAGTAAAAGAGTGTTGGTATTTGTACCACCGCCAAGGGCTGGATTTAATGTACAAAGTGGAAAACCACGAACAAGCACTTAATACCGTAAGTTCAGCACTTCAAAAACTGAGTGACCCTAATCAAAAGCGTCCCAACAGTTTTCTTTTAAATATCTTTTTTGATGCAAAGCACACGGAGATTGTAAATGTATTCTCGCAGGCTTCGAGTTTAGGAATTGATACAAAAACACTCCAAAGCACCCTTGAAACTATTGATCAAGGACACTCGAGTGATTACGAAAATCTCGGTTCGACAAAGTGATACGGAAGATTTATATCAGCAACTTCATCCTTATCGATGAGTTACTCCTCGAAGTAGGCAGCGGGATGACTGTACTTACAGGGGAGACCGGAGCCGGTAAAAGCATTCTCTTAGGTGCGCTTGGCGCTGCTTTGGGTAATCGAATGGCAGCTAAAGGTGTTTTGAAAAATCCTGAGAAAAAGGCCGTTATTGAAATTGCCATTGATGTAGACCCTTCATATCAACCGCTATTTGAATCAAGAGATTTTGATTACGAGAGCACTGCGGTATTTCGTAGAGAACTACTGCCAAGCGGTAAGAGTAGGGGATTTATTAATGACACCCCAGCGAAGAGCGGCGATCTTAATTTCTTTGCCAGCTTCTTTATAGACATTAACAGTCAGAGCGATTCAAAAATCTTCAATGAAACTGAATCGCAACTGGCCCTTATTGATACTTTCGAGCCACTAGCCGTGGAGTATGCTGCCTATGAAGCGGCCTACAAGGAATGGCAACAGACCAAGAAGGAGCTGGACCGTTTGAATTCTAGCCGAGAACGAGATGATTTAGACTATCTCGAGTTCTTATATCATGAGCTGGATAAAGCCAATGTTAAACGTGGAGAGTTAGACGATATAGAATCTACATTATCTCGCATTAAAGGAGATGTGAAATACAAGGATGGCTTAGAGCGTGCGGTATATTGGATAACCGCGGATAATGGCTTAATGGACACAGTATATTCCTTGGAATCTGAATTAGAGAAACTTAGCTCCATTGATAGTTCTTTAGAGCGTGATTTGCAGCGGCTTCAAGACCTCATTCCAGAATTGCAAAAGGTAGAACGAAACTTACAGCAAAAGCTAAATGATAGTTCAATAGAAGTGGACGTGGATAGTCTTGAAGAACGTGCAAGCAGAATAAAAGCATTAGTCTCCAAACACCGTGTCTTACATGCAGATGAATTGGTAGACAAGTTTGAGTCAATCGCCCAGGAAATTGCATCTATTCATTCAAGATCTTCGAAAATTAAGGAACTCAAAGACCAGCTGGTGCGCTGGGAATCACGTTTACAAGAAACCGGAGCGGTGCTGCAGAAAAAGAGAACAGTAGCAGGAGGTAAGATTCAACAGCAGGTAGAAAAAAACTTGGCAAGTGTTGACTTAGCAAAAGCAAGGTTCGAACTTCGATGGTCCGCTACGGAGCCTAAGCCATACGGTATCTATAAACCAGATTTCTATTTCTCCGCAAATCCAGGCACGCCCTTAGAGATACTAAATAAAGTAGCCTCGGGAGGTGAAAGCAGCCGACTAAAGCTTGCTTTGAAAGCAGCATTAGGGATGCATTCAAAATTGAGCTGTCAAATTTTTGATGAAATAGATACGGGCATCAGCGGCTCCACAGCTCAAAAAGTAGGAGCTACAATGAGCCGCTTGAGTGAAAACCAGCAAATTATTAGTATCACGCACCTTCCTCAAGTTGCTGCTTATGGTGCAGCACACTGGAAAGTATTGAAAACACAACTAGAAAACGAAACCAATACCTCTGTCGAAATTCTTGAGGGTAGCAATCGTATCGCGGAAATTGCGCGGATGCTAAGTGGTGAAAAAATCACGGAAGAAGCCCTCAAACAAGCAGAAGTGTTGCTGTACCAATAGTATAGACTATTTTAGCAATTCAATTCAACACGAGAAACTATGTCAAATGGACTATTGAGTGGTAAATGCGGAATCGTATTCGGCGCTCTTAATTCAGATTCTATCGCTTGGAAAGCTGCTGAAGCGATTCACGCGCAAGGTGGTAAAGTAGTATTAACTAATGCTCCTATCGCAATGAGAATGGGTGAACTCAACGGACTCGCTGAGGCTATTGATGCACCTATCATTCCAGCAGACGCTACAAACATGGATGATCTTAATGCGCTTATTCAAGGTGCAATGGATCACTTTGGTGGAAAGCTTGATTTCATTCTGCACTCGATTGGTATGAGTGTAAATGTTCGCAAAGGCAAGCACTACACCGAATTGAACTACGATTGGCTTCAAAAAGGATGGGACGTAAGTGCCGTGAGTTTCCACAAAGTGATGCAATCTGCATGGAATTTAGATGCGATGAATGAATGGGGATCCATTCTTGGTTTGACATACATGGCTGCTCAACGTACGTTCCCTGATTACAATGATATGGCGGACAACAAGAGCTACCTAGAAAGCATCGCACGTAGCTTCGGTTATCACTGGGGAGTAAAGAAAAATGTTCGTGTGAACACCATCTCTCAGAGCCCGACACCAACAACTGCTGGTTCTGGTGTAAAAGGGTTCGGTGGCTTTATTGCCTACGCAGAAAAAATGTCTCCGCTAGGAAATGCAACCGCCGAGGATTGCGCAAACTACTGTGTTGCAATGTTCTCTGATTTAACTAAACGCGTTACCATGCAAAACCTCTACAACGACGGTGGATTTAGCAACATGGGGGTTAGCGACTTGGTTATGGCCCAATTTATGGAAGGGGAAGAATAAATACTTCTTTTTAGATATTCAAAAGCCACCTCTTACGGGGTGGCTTTTTTGTATAGTCTGATTTTGGCTTTAGGGTATTCCATGATCAGGGAGTAGCCAATTGGACCTTCTTCTTCATCAGAAGCTAAATACAATTCCTGTTGCGCATTCGAGAAATAAATCTTCGAATAGCGCGCACCTATTGCTGCCAATTTCCATTCATTTTCAAGTTGAGATACTTGAATATGTGCGCCAGGAAACTCCTGTGAAATCTCTGTCAATGCTTTAATAGTATGGCGGTCGCGAGATGGACTTTTACTGTAGTATAAGGTCAATGCTATTGCAACCAACCATAGGGAGAGATTCATAAGTGTGATGCGCTTCACCCATCTTTTGCGCTGTATGGCCCATGGCCAGGCGTTTTGCTCGAAAAGCATTGCAAAGCCAAGCATCCAGAACACCATTGCAGGCATAAAATAATAGTGGTGTTGGCGGTCCATAAATAGGAAAGGAAGGGTACCACTTAACGCGATTAGGAAGAAAAAAATGGTCTCCTTTCTCAAGGTATACCATGCTTTCCTACGTAAACTGAGGATAATTAATACGGCTACGGGGATCACCAGTTGTTTTGAAATCTCCAAGATGCTCAGTAGGGCAGAGCCGGAATGTTCACGATTACCGGTAAGAGTAGGTAATAATTGACGATTTAAATAACCATCAAAGAATTTTTCAAAGTCAGGTTGATAGATATAGAAGTATGAAAACAGCGAGCTGAAAACTACGACCATCGTGAGTAGACTAATAAAAGCAGCTTTTCTATGCTCCGGAAAAAATACCGCCAATAAGGGTAAAGTGACAATTGGGAATAATCCTACAGGTCCTTTTATACCTACAGCAACAAAGAATGCTATTCCAGCCAAAGCACTCCAAAAGTAGTTTCTCTTGAACGTTCCTTCAATCAATAGCCAAACCACCGCTAATACGGCAGCATTCAATGGTGCTTCTAGCATGTTGTTCTGATGCACCCATAATACAGTTGGCGTCACCGTCCATAATAGTTGTGGAATCCAAGCGCGATGACCCGCAGGTATGAATAGCACCCAAATCCTGCGCAACATCAATATACTCAAGCCGTAGAGAGTATAAGGATAGATTCTATCTACCCAAGCTTGATCCCCAAAGAGTCTGTAAAAAACACTATGTAACCCAAACGAAAATGGAGGGTGCTCATAGAAAGTAGGGTGGATGTATGGCGTATAATGGGGTGCCCAAAAAGTACCTAATCCTTCGTCTAAATTTCTAGCAATGGCTGCATAGGTTAGTCCGTCAAAGAACATACCCTTTGTGAATAGCAATGGAAGCAATAAAAAAGCCGCTACGGCCCAAGAAAATTGATTCAGCCTATGGTTAATGATGTGACTCATTAGTACTCACTCTTTAAATGGAACGTAATCTTATCAAATTTTTCCTGCGCCATTTGTAAGGAGAATTGGGAATCCGCTAGGAATACTAACCTGCCAAACTTGTCTTCTGCTAAATAACGTTGCTTAAGCGTACTGAATTCAGCCAGTTGAGCTTCGTCACTACTTTCGATCCAACACGCTTTAAATGCCGGGAAAGCTTCATAGCTACACTTCGCATTGTACTCATGTTCTAGGCGGTACTGTATTACTTCGTATTGAAGAGCACCCACAGTTCCAATAATCTTTCGATTGTTTTGTTTTAACGTAAAGAGTTGTGCAACACCTTCATCCATTAATTGGTCAATTCCTTTGGATAATTGCTTAGCCTTGAGGGGATCGTCATTATTGATAAATCTGAAGTGTTCGGGAGAAAAGGATGGGATTCCGGTAAAGTGAAGATCTTCCTTCGATGTTACTGTATCACCAATTCTAAAACTTCCATTATCGGGTATACCTATGATATCTCCAGGAAATGCCTCATCAATAGTGCTCTTCTTTTCTGCCATAAATGCAGTTGGCGCGCTAACCCTAAAGGTTTTGCCCGTTCTCGTGTGTAAGTATTGCTTATTCCGCTCAAACTTTCCGCTTACCACCTTTAAAAATGCAATTCTATTTCGGTGGTTAGGGTCAATATTCGCATGTATCTTAAATACAAAGCCGCTAAACTCGGATTCTTCGGGTTTCACCTTGCGCTCCTCAGCGTCCTTGGGTTGAGGATAGGGGGCAATCTCCTGGAAACAATCTAGTAGCTCACGAACACCAAAATTATTTAATGCCGAGCCAAAGAAAACAGGGCAAAGAGCACCACTCAAATATTGCTCTTGGTCAAACTCAGGATATACAGCCTCAAGCAATTCAACATCGTTACGCAATTCAGTTGCGGCTTCAGAGCCTACAAGTTTATCCAAAGCTTCGTCAGATATATTGCTGATGGCAACTCCCTCACTTATTTTTTGCTTGTTATCCGCACTATACAAATGAACATTCGACTCCCACTTGTTGTATACGCCTTTGAAGCGTTGCCCCATGCCTATAGGCCAGGACATAGGACAAAGGGTTAAGCCCAATTTTTGTTCTACTTCATCGATTAGATCAAAACCATCTTTCCCTTCACGGTCCAACTTATTGATGAAAACAATGATAGGTGTATCACGCATACGGCAAACCTGCACAAGCTTTTCAGTCTGTGTCTCAACACCTTTGGCAACATCGATGACCACTATGACACTATCGCAAGCAGTCAACGTTCGATAGGTATCTTCTGCAAAATCTTGGTGACCGGGTGTATCGAGAATATTGATCTTTTTATCCTTGTAATAAAAGCCCATCACAGACGTAGCAACGGATATACCGCGTTGCTTTTCGATTTCCATGAAATCTGAGGTTGCCGATTTTTTAACTTTATTACTTTTTACAGCACCGGCCTCTTGTATGGCTCCTCCAAAAAGCAATAACTTCTCGGTAAGGGTTGTTTTTCCTGCATCTGGGTGAGAAATAATCCCGAAGGTCCGTCGCTTTTGTATTTCGGCTTTGATTGACATCTATATCGAATTAGAGTGCAAATATATCAAAGGTATAAGTGCATACTTGCGGAAATTTAGTATACTCGCAACTTTAACGTAAACCATTCAATTAATTTGGTGTTAGAGGGTACGTGGAAAGTAGGTATTCAATAAAAGATTTAGAACAACTGAGTGGCATCAAGGCGCATACTTTGCGGGCTTGGGAGCAACGTCACAAGTTGATCATACCTAAGCGTACTAGTACTAATATTCGTTTTTACGGCGATGATGATCTACGTACGGTGTTGAATACGTCCGTTTTGTTAGATGCCGGATACAAGATTGGACAGATTGCCAAATTCACTTCATCTGAGCTCAGTGCAAAGGCCTTAGAGGAAAGTCCTTACACTGGAGCCTATACTTATGAGTTGAATGAACTTAAAATGGCTACGTTGAACTTTGATTTGCCGAGGTTTGAATCCGTAATGAGCCATTGTATATCTGAGTTCGGTGTTCACAAGACTTTCCAAGAGATAATAGGTGATTACATTCAAGAGCTAGGCAAGCTTTGGTTAGCGGGCAATGTAAGCATATCACAAGAGCACTTTATGTCATCGCTCATCCGTCAGAAACTGTTTTCTGCCATCGACTCACTTCCTAGCGTCGCTGTGCCGAAGAGCGGCTCTTATGCATTGTTTCTTCCTGCAAACGAACTACATGAGTTAGGACTTCTATACCTCACGTATGTATTAAAGGAGCGGGGAGAGCACGTATATTATCTAGGACAAAGTCTTCCTAAGGAATATCTTGAGGACCTTCTTAATCATAAACGAATTACCCATCTCATTTCTGCGTTTACTACCAATCCAGATGTAGAACAATTGGACGATTACCTCGTGGAATTAGATGATATGGTGGAAGGAAATGGTGTTAAAGTATTGCTTACTGGGTATCAATTTTCACAATTTGAACCCAAATCTGCTTATCGCAATATTGAGATTCATGAGTCTTTAAAGGACTTGAGCGCCGCTATTTAATTTTTTTACTGTTTGTTTAATAATTTTTCTAAAATGTTTGACAAAATGTTCAAACACTTTGTTTAACTTTATACTCGGAATCGTTAAACAAACAGATTATGTCTACTGCAGAATTCGGTCAACTGATTGATAGAGAATATGAATTTCTAAATCAGCTTGCTATGAAATTGACCAAGCAACGCGATGATGCTGAGGATCTAATTCAAGATACCTATTACAAAGCCTTGAAAAACAAGGATAAATTTGCGACAGGTACAAACTTGAAAGGGTGGCTGTACACAATCATGAAAAATACGTTCATCAACAACTACAGAAGAAAGCGTAACCAAAACACTTTCGTTGATGAAACAGATTCCCAGTTCTTTTTGAATTCGAAAGAGTCTAGCAAGAGCACGCACACTGAAGCCAACGTTGATAATGAGTACATCATGAATCAGATTGATTCCATTGAGAAGCATTACACTGAGGCATTTTTTATGCATTACGAAGGCTATAAGTATGAAGAAATCGCTGAGCATTTCAACATTCCTCTAGGTACGGTTAAATCAAGAATATTCTTGGCCAGACAGAAGATGATGGAAAAATTAGGCGACCTTCGTTACTAGTCCTCACACCTAAACGCCCCAACATGAAATCAGTAATAGTAATCGGCTCTGGATTCGCCGGTTTGAGTTCAGCTTCCTTTCTAGCGAAGGCTGGATATGACGTAACATTATTAGAGAAAAACGATCAATTAGGAGGCCGTGCCCGAGTTTGGGAAACGGAAGGCTATAAATTTGATATGGGCCCTAGTTGGTACTGGATGCCCGATGTATTTGAACGTTACTTCAAATGTTTTGGATACAATGTTGAGGATTTGTACCATTTAGTTCGATTGAATCCATCTTACAGAGTGGTCTTCGGCCCTAACGACCACGAGGACCAAAGCGCAAACATGGAAGAACTTGAAGCCATGTTTGATCGTCTTGATCCAGGCTCTAGTGTACGTTTGCGTAAGTTTCTTAAAGAGGCTGCGTATAAATATGAGGTTGGTATTAAAGACCTCGTACACAAGCCGTCGAGATCAATTTTAGAATTTGCAGATATTAGAATTCTGAAAGGATTGTTCCAATTGGACCTTCTCAAAGACATGCGAAAGCATGTGGCAGAGGTAAGTACTCATCCGAAGCTCAAAGCAATCATGGAGTTTCCAGTACTTTTCCTTGGTGCACTTCCACAGAATACACCAGCTCTGTACAGCTTGATGAATTACGCCGACATGTCTCTCGGTACCTGGTACCCTCAAGGGGGCATGAATAAAATCATCGAGGCTATGGTAAAGGTTGCCAAAGAGCAGGGGGTTAAGTTTCGTACGAATGCAGAAGTAACCGGGTTTAAGTATGCGGGCAACAAAATTGTCGGTGTCACTACAAAAAAAGGTGCCTTTAGTGCCGACATAGTAGTCGCAGGAGCTGATTACCACCATATTGACCAAAATGTCAGCGGGGCAGACAAGCGAGAGTATACAGAGCAATATTGGGAGAAAAGAAAAATGGCACCCTCATCATTGCTCTTTTATTTAGGTATTAAAGGAGAGGTACCCAACGTGTTACACCACAACCTTTTCTTTGATCACGAACTCGATCAGCATGCTGGTGAACTCTATACCACTCCCCAATGGCCTACGAAACCATTGTTTTATGCAAGTGCGCCTTCGAAAACAGATAAATCGATTGCACCTGAAGGTTGTGAAAACATGTTCCTACTCATGCCTACAGCCCCTGGTTTAGGTGGTGATACCGAAGAAGTTCGAGAGAAATACTACAACATTATGATGGACCGACTTGAACAATTTACGGGTTCAAGCATTAGAGATAGAGTAGAGGTTAAGCGCAGTTTTGCATTTTCAGAATTTAAATCTGAATACAACAGCTTTAAAGGAAACGCCTACGGCCTAGCCAATACACTTGATCAGACGGCAATACTAAAGCCAAGATTGAAAAGTAAGAAAGTAAGTAACCTTTATTTCGCAGGTCAACTTACCACACCAGGGCCGGGAGTCCCCCCAACCTTGATAAGTGGAGAAGTGGTCAGCAAAGAAATAGCTAAAGACTTCAAACTGTAATGAAAGCCCTATTCGACAGCATTAGCATACGATCGAGCCGAATGGTTACGAAGGCTTATAGTACTTCGTTCTCACTAGGTATTCTTGGTTTAGACAGGAAATACCACGATCCAATCTATGCGATTTACGGTTTTGTCCGATTCGCAGATGAAATCGTCGACTCTTTTGAGGGATATGCTCAAAAAGAACTCCTAGAAGACTTTTGGAAGGACACCCACAAAGCACTTGAACACAAGATCAGTTTGAATCCTATACTCAATAGTTTTCAGCAAGTTGTTCATGCATACAACATTGACCTCGACCTTATTGAAACCTTCCTCAAGTCCATGGAAATGGATTTGTATAAAAACGAATACGACGAGGCAGGCTACAAAGCCTATATCCTTGGCAGTGCCGAAGTAGTAGGCCTTATGTGTTTGAAGGTATTTGTTGATGGTAATGAGGAAAAATACCAGCAGCTCAAGAAGCCTGCGATGCAGTTAGGATCAGCCTTCCAGAAGATCAACTTCCTCCGCGACCTAAATGCAGACTACCATAGTCTAGGCAGAACCTACTTCCCAGGCGTGGACTTAAATAACTTCAACGAAACGGTTAAGGCTGAGATAGAAGCGGATATCGACATCGACTTCAAGGCGGGCTATGAAGGCATTAAACAGTTGCCGAAGGGTGCCCGATTCGGGGTGTACATTGCCTATGTTTATTACTACAGTCTCTTCAAAAAGATTGAGAAGACACATTGTGATTTGATTTTAAATGAACGTGTTAGAATTAGCAATAAAAGAAAGTATGGCTTATTCTTGAGTTCATATTTACGACATACCATTAACTGGATTTAATAATGCTTGAACAAGTTATCCTGGTCGATGAGCAAGACAATGCTCTGGGACTGATGGAGAAAATGGAAGCGCATCGCCTGGCGAAACTGCACCGTGCATTCTCTGTTTTCGCCATGAACGACAAAAATGAAATTCTATTACAACGCCGTGCACTGCACAAGTACCATAGCGGTGGGCTGTGGACAAACACGTGTTGTTCTCATCCAAGAGATGGAGAGACCGTGGAGGCAGCTGCGAAACGACGTTTGATGGAGGAGATGGGCTTTACCTGTGATGTGAAACGCATCTTTTCATTCATCTACAAAGCGGAACTAGACAACGATCTTACCGAGCATGAATTAGACCATGTACTCATCGCCCGTTACAACGATGATCCACAAGTCAATCCTGAAGAGGTTGACAGTTTCGATTGGAAATCAGTGGAATGGGTAGCCCAAGACATGAAAGACCATCCCGAAAAGTATACTGAATGGTTTAAAATCATTTATGACAGATTCTTAACCTATTGGATGAATGAAGATCACGGTCTCTAGAAAAGCACATTTTAATGCAGCACACCGGTTGCATAATCCCGCGTTAAGTGCTGCGGAGAATCAATCGGTATTCGGCAAGTGCAACAACGAATACTTTCATGGACACAACTACGAATTGATTGTTAGTGTGACGGGTGAGGTGGATCCTAAAACAGGCTATCTCATTGACATGAAGGTATTGCGAGACCATATAAAGACAGAGGTAGAGGATTACCTGGATCATAAGAATTTGAATATTCAGGTCGAAGAATTCAAAACCCTTAACCCAACCGCCGAACACATTGCCTATGTGATTTGGAACCGACTTAAAGCTGTGCTCAACCCGGATCTTGAACTTTCAGTAAGACTTTATGAAACGCCAAGAAACTTCGTGGATTACAGCGGGTTATAAAAAATTTTTCTGATGACGACACACGACAATAAGTACACACCGGAAGAACTCGAGCATTTGGTCGAGGCACATCTAGGAACCTCCATTGATACTCCATTGAGAAAGGATGCTTTTGATAAAACCGATGAGGAGAAAATTGAAATCATTGCTGAGAAATTCCACGAGATCATGGAAGTACTTGGTTTGGATTTAACGGATGATAGCCTTCAAGGCACTCCGCTTCGCGTCGCAAAAATGTATGTTAAAGAGGCTTTTGCTGGTTTAAACCCTGATAACAAGCCAGAGATGAAGCTCTTCGAGAATAAGTTTCGATACAACGAGATGCTCATCGAGAAAGACATAAAGGTACACTCACACTGTGAGCACCATTTTGTTCCCATTTTAGGCAAGTGCCATGTAGCTTATATCCCTAATGGAAAAGTAGTGGGTTTGAGTAAGTTGAACAGGATTGTGCGTCATTACGCGAAGCGCCCACAGGTTCAAGAGCGTCTTACCCGTCAAATCGCAGAAGCATTGATGGAAGGCCTTCATACACAGCATGTAGCGGTTTATTTAGAGGCCGATCACATGTGTGTAAAAACTAGAGGTATAGAAGACGACCACAGTTCAACCATTACCATGGCATTCCACGGTGATTTTGAGAACGAGGCAAACAAACGTGCGTTTTTAGAGTCTTTTAAGTAATGCAAGAAGTTTCGGTCTTTTGGTTTCGAAGAGACTTGCGTCTTGAGGATAATGCGGGTCTTTGGAAAGCCCTCAAATCTGGCAATCCAGTTTTACCCATTTTCATCTTTGATAAGACCATCCTTGAGAAGCTCGAGGATAAAAGCGATGCTAGAGTGTCCTTTCTTCATCAAACCTTAACCGCGCTAAATGCTCAGTTGCAAGGTTTGGGCAGCGGGCTTCATGTATTTCATAGTACGCCATTGGAAGTCATGGAGGAATTGGCCGCCACTTATCGTGTTAAAAATATCTTCTTCAATAGAGATTATGAACCCTATGCTAAACTCCGGGATAAAGAGGTTTACGATTTCTGGACGGAAAAAGGAGTAGGGGTCGTCGGTGCCAAAGACCATGTGATTTTTGAGAAGGATGAAGTCGTAAAAGCAGATGGGACCCCGTATTTAGTTTTTAGCCCGTATGGACGCGCTTGGCGAAAGTTACTTACACCTTACCAATACAAAGCGTACCCGAACGCCACGTATTTCGGTAATTTCTTCCCATGTGAAGGAACACGTGTACCTGAGCTTGAGGCTATGGGCTTTGAGAAGACGGCAATTCCTATACCTTCGAGTGAAATCGATACGTCGATTATTAAAACGTACGATGAGACTAGAAACTTTCCAGCACAAAAGAGGGGGACTACTCGACTAGGCATTCACTTGCGCTTTGGCACACTATCAGTTCGCAGGTTGCTCGAATATGGATTGAAGTACAATGACACTTTTGTCAATGAACTCATATGGCGGGACTTCTATCAAATGGCTTTATATAATTTTTCTGAGAGTCGTGAGAAAGCAATCAAGCCTAAGTACGACTTGATTCGTTGGGAAAACAACGAAGCGCATTTCGAGGCTTGGTGCAAGGGAAAGACTGGCTACCCCATAGTTGATGCGGGAATGCGAGAATTGAATGCGACAGGTTACATGCACAATAGAGTACGAATGATTGTAGCGAGTTTCTTGACGAAACACCTTTTGATAGATTGGAGGTGGGGAGAGGCCTACTTTGCAGAAAAGTTGTTAGACTTTGATTTGGCTTCGAATGTAGGTGGTTGGCAATGGGCGAGTGGCAGTGGCTTAGATGCTGCACCGTACTTCCGTGTTTTCAACCCAACTGCCCAGATGGAAAAGTTCGACAAAGACTTGAAGTACATCAATAAATGGGTCCCAGAGTTAAAGACACACTTGTATCCTCAGCCTATTGTGGAACACAAATGGGCGCGAGAACGCTGTTTGGAGCGGTTTAAAGAGGCGTTGAACGCGTAACCGAACCCTTATTCCGTCTCAGCGGCAGTATATCCAAAAAGTTGCTTTTCCTTAATTACGTTGTCGACGTATTTGGGTAGACATTCTTGCCATCCATCTTCACCACAGCGTATTTTACGAAGCACCTCGCGTGAGAATATATTGGTAATGCTCTCGTCGTATTCTTCGATGTCCAAGATTCTGTTGTGGAAAATGAGGTAATCAATAATTGGACGGAAGCGCGGATGCACTTCAGCATCCTCTTTTCGAGTAACCTTAGATGTGGCATTTTCTTGGAAGGGGTATACAAGGATTTTAAGATCCTTAGAAAAGATTCGACCGAAGGCTTCGAGAATACCCCCTTGGAGACCACGGTAGTATTTTTCGTTGAACAATTCAGAAAGGTTGTTTACCCCCATGACGAGTCCTTGACGCTTTTTAGAGAATCGACCGAAATAATCTACAAGCTTGTAGTATTCCTGGTAGTTAGAGATCAGTACAGTTTGGCCGAGGCTACATAATATCTCAGCTCGATCTAAGAAATCTTGCTCATCTAACTCACCGTCTGCAAGGAGGTTGTTCAAGGTAATCTCCCAAAGAACCACGGTTTTATCCGGGTTTACCTTCTTGTCATTAGCAAAAACCTCGTAACCTCGCTTAATCATGTCCATGTTCACGCGTGTCACCGGTCTGAATGAACCGCGCATGGCCAGAATGTGTTTTTTGTAAAGTAATTCAGCTGGCAAAAGGTTATTTCCTTCAGGGCCAAAAATCACTGCATCGGTATAGCCATTTTTGATCAATTGCAATGACATCAATCTGTTGTCGACCGTCTCAAAATCAGGGCCTGAGAAATTGATCAAATCAATCTCAATAGCAGCATGGTCGATATTGTCGTAGAGGCTTTTTAGAAGTTCTTTACAGTCCGTATAGAGGTTATAGGCTCCATGAATCAAGTTCGTACCCAATCTACCCACCGTTTCTTGCTGGTGTTTTGCCTCATTCTCATGAAGTCTGAAATGCAAGAAAATATCATTGGTCGCTTTATCAGGAGCCGTTTGAAAACGAATACCCATCCAACCGTGACCTTTGAAAGTCTTCGCGAAGTTGATAGTCGCCACAGTGTTGGCGTAAGCAAAGTATTTTTTCTCAGGGTGGAGGGCGCGATCTAGTCGCTTTTCTATCAAACTGTATTCATGCTTGAGCATCTTTCGAACACGACTCTCAGTAACATAACGTCGATCTTCCTCGATTCCGTAGATATCATCTGAAAACGCTTTATCGTAGGCACTCATTGCCTTTGCGATGGTTCCAGAGGCTGCACCTGCTCTAAAAAATTCACGAACAGTTTCCTGCCCAGCACCAATTTCCGCAAACGTACCGTAGATATCGGGGTTTAGGTTAATTTTAAGTGCCTTTTGAGCGGTAGTAAGAATGACGCGGTCCTTCATACTTTGTTTGATAGGTGGTTATAGTAGCAAAAGTAAGGCTTCCAAAGGTTTATCCGTAGAAGATTACTGCTTAATTCCGTACAATAAATGGGCCAATTTGGTGAAATGATATTTATGGGCACTGGCACCTCACAGGGTGTTCCTGTCATTGGATGTAGTTGTGATGTATGTACGAGTAAGGACCCAAAAGATCAAAGAACTAGGTCTTCCGTGCATTTTTCCTTTGAACAAGCTAGTATTCAGATTGATACAGGTCCCGATTTTCGTAATCAGATGTTGCGAGAGAAATTGGCCGATGTAGATGCCGTCTTCTTTACCCATGAGCATCAAGATCACATTGCGGGGCTCGACGATGTTCGACCTATGATATTTCGCACTAAAAAACCCATGCCTTTATATGGTCAAGAGCGAGTCATTAATAGGATAAAAAAGGCGTTTCATTATGCGTTTGAAGAAAACCCTTATCCCGGGGCTCCAAAGCTTGACACCACCGCCATTGACGATGTTTCTTTCGTGGATATCAATGGATTACACGTTGTTCCTATCCCTATTTTTCATGGGAAGCTCCCCATTTTGGGCTATAGGATAGGGGATACGGCGTATATCACGGATGTAAAATCAGTTCCAGATTCGTCCTTGAAGTTACTTCACGGACTTAAAACATTGGTTTTTGATGCGTTACACGATTATCCGCATCAAAGTCATTGTACGCTAGATGAGGCTATAGAATGGGCTAAGATTATAGATGCGAAGGAGACCTATTTCATTCACTTAAGTCATCATATGGGAACACATGCAGCAACGGAGCAAAGGTTGCCCGAAGGAATGTTCGTCGCCCACGACGGACTTCGACTGAAGGTGAGTTTAGATTAAAGAGCGAGTAGACTGCCTTTCGCAAAAACTGCTTTCACATTGTGTTGGGTTGAAGAACCTCGGAAAGGATTGTTGAAGGCTTTACTTGCAAACCCTGTCCAATCCTGACCTTCTTTACCTATGATGGTAAACTCAGCCTCCATGCCTTCTACAATACTTAAAACGGGTAGCCCTAAAAGTGCTCTTGGATTTGTTGATAGTAACTCTTGAATGCGCTCCGGTGAAATTTTCACTTGATCAAGTAGCTGACAAACAGCACCTTCAAATCCAGCCATCCCAAATTCCGCGTTATCGAATTCGCATTGCTTTTGCTCGATATCTTTAGGCAGATGATCAACCGCTAAACAATCCACAGTACCATCCAAAACGGCATCTAAGAGTGCTTGCTGATCTTCTTTATTGCGTAGAGGTGGACTAACCTTTAATGCTGTATCGTAGTTTACTAAAGCCTCCTCAGTGAAGAGTAAGTGATGAATGTTTACACTACAAGTAACGTTGAGGCCTTTTTGCTTGGCCTCACGAATGGCATCGATACCTTTAGCGGTGCTTACACTAGCAATATGTAAAGCTCCTTCGGTATACTCGAGAATATTCAAATCACGTTGTATGCGCGCGTATTCAGAAAGGGAAGGTATGCCCTTTAATCCAACGTAGGTGCTTGTTATTCCCTCGTTCATTTTACCACCAGCAGCGAGATCGTGATCTTCCGGATGAACCATGATACGACCGAACGGCTTGCTGTAGAGTAGTGCCAATTTCAGCAAATTCGCATTTGCTAAGCCGTGCTTGTAATCTCCAAAGAGTTCACTTCCATGCTCGTACATATCAAACATTTCGCTGAGTTCCTCACCCTTGCGCTCTTTGGTTGCAGTACCTACTGGAACTAGATGGATAGGGCTCTGGTCACTCTTGTTTGAAATGAATTCAATTCCGGTTTTATTGTCTGAAAATGGCGCTCCATTACTTACTACACCTACTGCCGTGAAGCCCCCAGCCGCCGCTGCAGCGGCACCTGAACGAAGGGTTTCGGAATCTTCATTACCAGGCTCTCCTAAATCGCTATGTAACTCAGCAAACCCCGGATAAAGGTCAGCGCCAGCGGCATCCCAAGTATTTCCTTCGAAAGAAGTTATACTGCCTATTTGAATAATGGAATCTCCTTCAACTAATACATCAACAGTTTGATCGTGGTAAGGACTGTTGGTGTCAACGATGTGCGCGTTCTTAATCAGGAGCTGCATCTCAGAAAATTTTGACAAAAATAACGGCTATTAGTGCGAAAAGCAATGCAAAGAGCAAGGCAATTTTGGAATAGTCCCTTTGAAGGCCCGAGAATACTCGATTTTCGATGGATTTATTTTCCATACTTCCCAAGGCTAACTTCTCTTCCAGTCGGGTAATATTTTCAGTATAAGCGTCTTCACCTAAAAATGGTCCCTGTTCCAAATCGAAGGAATTATTCCTGTAAGACCATTGCTTAAGTGCGGTGTAGTAGGGGTGGAACTCATTCTTAATCTCAAATCCTTGCCAATAAACACGTTGTGAATTGGATATTTGAAGACCAGCCAAAACTCCTTGGTCACTTACCAACAATGGCTCTAAACTCTCCTCAAGAATCTTTGCTGATTCAGGTTGTGGCCAATTATTCCTGTTCGAAGCACCAATAAAGTACGTTGCGTAAAATGGATGGTTCAGGTTGGGTCTTGGTTGGGTAATTCGCTCAGAATCAACCGCCATACCAGGAAATACCAAAACAGTCTGTGCTTGGGAGAAGAGGGAGGTCGGAACAAAATCAAAGCCATAAAGTATTGCTACTATTGATGGCTCTGTGATTACGTTGACTGATTCTGTGTACAACGAAATAGTATCTACATTGAACACCTTGGATAATCGAATTGCTTGAGGCCGTTGATCTTCCGTGCGATAAAAAAGAAAGCGTTTTACTCCACCGCGACGAACGATACTGATAGAGTTGTCCTCATTTAAGGAGTCGGCGTTGTGAACCACCGTGTATTCTTGATCTTTTTTGAGCAACTCTAATTGGACCGAGATCTCAGAAATAGAATCCCATTCAAGCACTAATTGTCTTTCTGCGAACATACGCCACGTACCCGCTGCGCCCTCAGTGCGAAACAGCAAGGCGTCTTTATTATACTCGTAGGAAACTTGGGTATTTAGAATTTCTCGACGTTCGGGCAATAAGTACCTTTCAAACGTCGAATCAAGTTGCGAGAAACCAAAAGAGAGCAGCGTGCCAGGCACTTGTGGCAAAGGCTCGAGGCTCGAAGGCCACTGGGCCAACACATCCGCAACCGCATCTTTCTGAATTCCATTTAGTTCAGTACCACCGCGGAGGTGCAAATCCATCGTTCCTTCTGGCAAAAGATCGATAAGGTTCGAGAGCCACTGCTGTTTAGATTCCCAACCTGCCGGATGATTATCAACAATGATGGTGGTTGACGGAGATGAAAACCTCGGTTTGGCCAATGCCATGACAATAGCTAAAATGGTAAAAACCCGCATCAAAAGAACAACAAGGTCTCGTAGTTTATGCCGCTTGCGTTGTTTAGCTTGAAAAGTATTAAGCCACATCAATGAAGGTATGACTATGGGCTTGGCTGGTCTTCGTCCAATCATGTGGATGATGATCGGAATTAAAGCAGCCAAGCTGGCCCATAACCATTGTGAATGCTCAAACCCTATCATTTTAATCTGGCATGCTCAAGGGTTATAGGAAGGTTTTCGGGCGTTGAATTCAACTTGATTTGACCGATAACGGTGATTACATCGTCTGTTAACAGTTCTTGTGGTGAATCAAATTGGATTTCCATTACACTCTCTGGTCCAGCGGCACCGCAGAAAAAACAGGAGGAAAAGGGGAAAGCACTGAGCGCGTATACGTGATCCACAGGATCTAATACGATGGCATAGCCGGTGACTACAACTGAGGTTCCGCCCCAATCTTGACGTTGTTGGGAAGTCCATTTTGGTACTTGGACCCAAGTTGCCGTGGGTTCATCGTAAACCTCTTCGAAGCTTATACCTTCTAGTGCACTCCAATACAGGCGCTCTTGCGCCGCAACGTTTAAAGTACAGATGGTTAAAGCTACGAGCAACACTAGTTTTTTCATTATCCGTGGAATTCAGCTTGTTGAATGATGAAGAACAATCGATAGGGATCTTTCTCATTAAAGACTAAGATGCCTTTAACCACGACGAATTGGTCTGTAATTAAATTATCCGGTTGATCCTTAAAGACCAATTCTACCACCGTGTTCGGTGGCGCATTTCCACAAAAGAAACAGCTCGAAAATGCATATCTACTCAATGCGTATTGCTTCGTTTGTACATCCACAGGAACGAGATATCCTTGAAGAATTACTTCTTGGTTTTTAAAACCATCAAGCCAAGAAGGAAACTGTGGCGAATACAGACCATCTGGTGATGTGGAGTAGGGAACTGCTAACAAATCCCATGAGACGACTTGTTGCGCTTGCAAGGTCCCCGTAAACCCAAGAGTGATAAGGGCAAGTACATAAAGTCTTTTCATAATTACTTCCGGATTTGCATTAGGAATAGTGATAGCAGCCAAAGGAATACACAACCCACGTAATCGAGATAATTCACAGTGCCTTCGAAGTTAGTTTGAATCAATCTGACAGATAGTAAAAGACCCGCTAAACCAAAAAGACTGTAAAGACCTGATGAAGCGAATACAACGGAAACCCGTGACCATTTGAGGTTCGTTAAATAATGCTTTGTAGCACGTTCGTTTCCACCTATATTCCAGAGCATTGCCAAGAAAAGTAGCGCCATGACAACACTCAATACAGTTCCTAATTTTCTGCCTGATACTAACGTCGGCTCCCATTGTTTTTGGATTTGACCGAAAACAAATACTGGAAATGCCCCTTGCTCATCCGCACGTTTAGAAAGAGTCCCGGGGAGCATCAGCATGGCCGACTTTGACTTCAATTTCAATAATAGCGAGGTGTAGGTACGTTCTGTTTGATGATGCAGGTTGAGGTAGGCTTCGTTAGTGGTGAAAAAACAATCTTGATCTGCTTTGCGATTCGCGGCTAACAGACCGACCACCTTGAAGGGGTGCGCATGCCCTTCACCGCGCGAATCGCTACCATGAGAGGATTGCACTTCATCTCCCAACTTAATTTGAAGTTTCTGTGCTAGGGAGGCCGAAACTACAATTTCATGTGGGTTATCCGGTAAAGCGCCCTCAATCAAATCAATACCGAACCAATCATAGTAGTTGTCCTCAACACCAACCAAGGGAAAACCGTTGATATTGTCGCCCATTGATAACGCGCAAGACTGCTGAACAAGTGGATGTTTGGTCCAAAAATCATAAGATTCTCCGCTGATGTTGCCCGTAGGGTTTTCCAAACGGTAGAGTGCGTTTGCGATGATTTGTATAGGGCTTCCTTTGTAGCCAATGATTACATCGACCAATTCTGCACTTTCCTGCCAAGTCGAATACAAATACTGCTCACCGGCCTTTGCAGCTTTTATAAGCAAACCTGTGGTAAATGCCAGTACAAACACTACAAGCAGCAACATCCATCTGCGTCTGAGCTGTAACCACCATATGTAGAACACCTTTGTCATAAATGCAGCTGTTTAGCGGTAGCAAAAGTTTTCTTTAAGCGCTCATCATGCGTCACTACTACGACTGATCCCTTTGGCTTACTCGCTACCCAAGCAGAAATTAATGTCATGGCCGCTTCGGCCCAATCATCGTCTAAAGCACTCGTGGGCTCATCTAACAATAACACATCCGTATTTGCATGCAGTGCAGCTAAAAGTGAGAACCGTTGGAGCTGCCCTATACTTAGTTGGTGGGGGTATCGATGGAGCAATTGGTCCAATCCGAGACTCGAAAAATCCACATCCTTAGCCCGAGCAACCTTCAACTGTTCGCTCATTTTTAAATACGGGATCCAGGTAGGCGTTTGAGGCATCAACGCCGTTTTCAAGACATTTTGCTCGAACCCTTCGGCTTTTAGTTCGCCGTGTAACAATCGTAATAAAGTCGTCTTTCCAGTACCTGAAGCACCTGTAACGACCATAATACCTGCGGACAACTCAATTCGAGGATAAGTGATTGTATGTGTACCTAGTTTGACGATCATCCCACTAACGCATATGAATAGAGGAGTGGGGCAGCGATACAATAGGCCAATTTCATTACCATTCCCGTAAATAAACCCATCACTGCAAAAACTGCAGCCTTCAAGCTTTTGAATACATTCCCAGTATGCAACATTTCACCAACGAGTGCACCTACAAATGCGGAGAGTATGAAAAATGGTGTTACCAGCCCTATAACTAAACCGATGAGTGCGCCTCGGGAGGCCGCCTTAGAACCACCGCCCATTTTCGTGAAAAGCGAGGGCAGAAGATAATCGGCAACAAACACCACGACTCCGATAATTGCCCAAAGCCAAAGGTTCATGCCTTCAAACGACTCGAAATAATATTGTGATAACACCAAGGCAGCTGCGGTTAAGAGTGGTCCAGGAAGCACCGGCAACACTGCGCCCACAATCCCTGCGACAAACAATAAAACAATTGCAACTTCCATGAGGTTAAATATACAATCATGCCCGCTGTCAAACCGTATTATTCCAATAGTTTTACCTCGTGAAGTTTGTAGTCGTAGATATTGAAACCACCGGTGGACGCCCAGATGGAAATGGGATTACGGAGATTGGAATTGTACACGTGGAGCATCGCAAGATTACGCACCAATGGTCTACATTTATTAACCCTGAAAAGACCATTCCCTATAACATCCAGATGCTAACGGGCATCAGCGATGAAATGGTCGCAGATGCACCTACTTTTGCTCAGATCATTCCTGAACTTTTAGAGCAACTAAAAGGAGATGTGTTCGTTGCGCATAGTGTGAATTTTGATTACAGTTTCATCGATGCTGCCTTTCGTGCTAATGGCGTTTCATGGCGAATGTCGAAGCTTTGCACTGTAAAATACAGTAAGGCGGTGTTTCCTGAGTTTGGGCGGTATTCATTAGCGCACCTAGCTCGAAGCCTCGAAGTTGAGAACGATAACCCGCACCGAGCGCTGAGTGATGCCCTATGTGCTGCAGAAGTTCTAATTCACTGTATCAATGGAGATTACGATGAAAAGAAGTTAAACGACCCTAAACTCGGGTTGCTGAAACGCATCCAAATGCCGGACCATCTGCCGGCAGCTGTTTTTGATGAGTTGCCAAAATCCCACGGTGTCTATGAATTTTTAGATGCCTTTGGAACGCCTTTATATATTGGTAAGGCAAACAATATTAAATCACGGATCACGCAACATTTCAGTACACAGCAGGGCTCGACTAAATATCAGAGGCTGATGAAGGAGTGTTATGATCTTAAATACACACTTCTTCCGAATGAAACACTTGCCCTGATCTATGAGGATCATCTGATTCGACAATACTGGCCACCATTGAATAAAGCGCAAAAGAAACAAGCGCTAAAGTTTGGCCTTTATACTTACAACAATGGAAAAGGGGAGACGAAATGGGTCATCCAAAAAGTCATCGGGAGTGGCGCATTGCAACGGTTCGGGTCTTATTTGGCTGGACAGCAATGGATCACCGCCTTCAAAGAGGCCTTAATAGCAGATGGCAAAACGTTAGAGGAGGGGCTAGAACTTCTTAAAAAACAGCAGGAACAGCGAATTCTTTTACCCTTGACCCCTGAAACAGGAGCGCTTTTCATTGAAAACGGCAGTATCGTTGGAATCTATTCAGCTGACGATTACCTCCACAATGAACATTGGGTCAGGGAAAACTTCACGGCTGTGCAGCCTTCTCCGACCATCAATGCTATAGCGATGAAGTTGCTCGATCAGAAAGCTGATCAAGCAATACTTCTTTAATCCTTCAATTCCTCAGACGCATTTTCTTCCTGAGCGTCTGCATCACCAGATTCGTCCAATGCCTTAGGCTCTTCAGGAGCCGCTGCAAGTTTCTTCGGCTTAGTTACTTTAAAGGCTAGCTCCTTATCAGCAAGACTAATTTCGACCGAATCTCCTTCGGCAATTTCCTTTCCTATAATTTTCTCAGCAAGTGGGTCCTCGACTAACTTTTGTAAAGCACGAGCCAAGGGACGCGCACCGAATGCCTCATCGAATCCTTCATCAGCGATGAAATCCTTAGCCTCCTGTGACATAACTATTTCGTACCCCAAATCTTGGATTCTCGTGAACAAGCCCTTGAGTTCGATATCAATAATCTTGTGAATGTCTTCACGACTTAGACTATTGAACAGTACTACATCATCAATACGGTTGAGAAACTCCGGAGCAAATGCCTTCTTTAATGCACTTTGAATCACACCTTTTTCAAGATCATTCTTACTCTGTTCGCGAGCAGTTGTACCGAAACCTACACCCGTCCCAAAATCCTTCAATTGTCTTGAGCCGAGGTTAGAGGTCATTATAATGATTGTATTCTTAAAGTCCACCTTGCGGCCTAAGCTATCCGTGATTTGTCCATCGTCGAGTGCTTGTAGTAGCAAGTTGAATACATCTGGATGCGCTTTTTCAATTTCATCTAACAGAATGACAGAGTAGGGCTTTCTGCGCACGCGCTCCGTTAATTGGCCACCTTCCTCATACCCAACGTATCCCGGAGGCGCACCTACTAAACGGCTGATGGCAAATTTCTCCATGTATTCGCTCATATCGATGCGAATCATATTGTCTTCACTATCAAAGAGAAGTTTTGTCAACTCCTTGGCCAATTGCGTTTTACCAACACCAGTAGGGCCTAAGAATATGAAAGAACCAATGGGTTTTTTAGGGTCCTTAAGCCCGGCACGATTGCGTTGGATAGCACGTACTATCTTTTTAACCGCTTCATCTTGACCAATGACGGTTCCCTTGAGTTGTTCCTCCATTTGGCTGAGTTTGTCCATCTCTTGTTGAGCAACACGCTGTACGGGAACGCCTGTCATCATAGCGACCACTTCAGCAACCTCTGGCTCATCCACAACCTTTTTATTCATCTTGATGCTGTCTTCCCAAGCTTCTTTAGCATTGGCCAATTTCGCTTCTAGCTTTTTCTCATCATCACGAAGCTTGGCTGCTTCTTCGTAGCGTTGAGATTTCACCACGCGAACTTTTTCCTCTTTAATATGCTGTAGCTCTGTCTCCAAGGAAGTAATGGTCTCAGGCACTTCAATATTCGTAATATGCACTCTCGAGCCCGCTTCATCTAGCGCATCAATAGCCTTATCCGGCAAGTGACGATCGCTCATATAGCGCTGGGTTAGGCGCACACAAGCGTCAATTGCCTCTGGAGTATAGATGACATTGTGATGCTCTTCGTATTTGTCCTTGATGTTGTTGAGAATCTGTACCGTTTCCTCGGGTGATGTAGGGTCTACAGTCACTTTTTGGAAACGACGCTCTAGGGCGCCGTCTTTTTCAATGAACTGTCTGTATTCATCTAACGTAGTAGCGCCAATGCATTGAATTTCGCCGCGTGCAAGCGCCGGTTTAAACATGTTCGATGCGTCCAAAGAACCTGTTGCACCTCCAGCACCAACGATGGTATGCAATTCGTCAATGAAGAGAATGATATCATCGTTCTTTTCAAGCTCGTTCATTAGGGCTTTCATTCGCTCCTCGAATTGGCCACGGTACTTCGTACCAGCTACCAAGCTTGCAAGATCTAATGAGATAACGCGCTTATTAAACAAGACGCGGCTAACTTCTTTATTTACAATTCTTAACGCCAATCCCTCTGCAATGGCACTCTTACCAACACCGGGCTCGCCAATCAACAACGGATTATTCTTTTTACGACGGCTTAGGATCTGGCTTACGCGCTCAATCTCTTTCGAGCGTCCTACCACAGGATCAAGTCTACCCAAATCAGCAGCCTTGGTCAAATCCTTTCCAAAATTATCGAGAACAGGTGTTTTACTTTTTTCTTTTCGTCCACCAACAGGAGAACTACGGCGGCCGCTAGAAGGGGCATTGCCCTCATCCATATCACCCTCATCATAGCTCATTGAAGGACTACTTAAATTATCCGTAGGTTCTTCCGCAGTATCCGTTTCGATGTAATTACTCTGATATTCACTTTTTACCGCGTCATAAGATGCGCCGAACTGCGCCATAACACCGCTAATAGGGTCGTTATCATTGCGTAAAATACACAATAGCAGGTGCGGCGTTCTAATAATAGGGCTTTGAAAGAGTTTCGCTTCTAGGAAAGTCGTCTTCAATGCCTTCTCCGCCTGGCGGGTCAACGGGAGATTCTTACCGTTGGATGCTTGGTGGGTAGCATATGGAGTGGATATACTTTCAATCTTTGTTCTGAGCTGCTTTAAATCCAATCCAAGATCTCTTAAAATCTGAATTGCAGTGCCTTCACCTTCACGAATAATACCTAATAACAGGTGCTCTGTACCTATGTAATCATGTCCTAAGCGAAGGGCTTCCTCCTTGCTGTAAGTAATGACGTCTCGAACTCTGGGGCTAAAATTCTCTTCCATATTGCAACGGTTATTTGACCTTAAGTGGTATTGCACATAGCGTGCCAACCCTGTTTCTCAAATCTAATGGCAGAATTCGTCGGTTTGACGGGCACACCGTACATGTTTTGTTAACATCAACATGTGGATAAATGGCGCAAGTTCAAAGCGCATTCTACGCACTAACGGGGGCTGAAAGGCTATATTTGAAAATTACGAAAAATCGCGGCGCTCGCCGCCTTAAATACTGACAATATGGCGCAGGGAGAAAGAATTATCCCAATCAATATTGAGGAGCAAATGAAAAGTTCCTACATCGACTATTCGATGTCGGTTATTGTTTCACGTGCTTTACCAGATGTTCGTGACGGTTTAAAGCCTGTTCACAGAAGGGTGCTTTACGGAATGCATGATATGGGGGTTACCAGCACCAAAGCCTACAAAAAATCGGCAAGGGTAGTAGGGGACGTTCTCGGTAAGTATCACCCGCACGGAGATAGCTCAGTTTACGATACTATGGTCCGTATGGCCCAAGACTGGTCACTGCGTTACATGCTCGTAGATGGGCAGGGAAACTTCGGTAGTGTCGATGGCGATAGTCCTGCAGCAATGCGTTACACAGAGGTTCGTATGCGCAAGATTGCAGAAGAGATGCTCTCTGATATCGATAAGGATACGGTCGATTGGCAACTCAACTTTGATGATTCGTTGAAAGAGCCTACCGTATTGCCTACAAGAATTCCTGGACTGCTCGTTAATGGAGCATCAGGGATTGCTGTAGGTATGGCGACCAACATGCCGCCACATAACCTTACTGAAAGCATTAATGCTATAAATGCGTACATCGACGATAGTGAGATCGAAGTAGATGGTCTAATGCAGCACATCAGTGCACCGGATTTCCCTACTGGAGGTACTATCTATGGTTACGAAGGGGTACGTGATGCATTCCACACAGGGCGCGGACGAATTGTTCTGCGTGGTAAAGCCGTAATCGAGGAGGTTAAAGGTCGTGAATGTATCATTGTAACTGAGATTCCTTACCAGGTCAATAAAGCAGAAATGATCAAGAAAACTGCGGAATTGGTCAACGACAAGAAGATTGAAGGAATTTCGGATATCAGAGATGAAAGTGACCGTAAGGGAATGCGTATCGTTTACGTTTTAAAACGTGATGCTGTTCCTAACGTGGTACTGAACAAGCTATACAAGTACACCCAGTTACAAAGTTCTTTCTCGGTTAACAACATCGCCCTTGTAAATGGTCGCCCGGAGTTGTTGAATCTAAAGGATATGATTCATCACTTTGTCGAGCACAGACATGAGGTAGTTGTAAGACGCACAAAGTACGAGCTTCGCCAAGCTGAGAAGCGCGCTCACGTACTTGAAGGGTTGCTCATCGCTATTGACAACCTTGATGCCGTAATTAAACTTATTCGCGCTTCAGCAACACCTGATGAAGCTAAGAATGGTTTGATGACCGAGTTTAAGCTCAGTGAGATTCAAGCGAAAGCTATTCTTGATATGCGCCTTCAAAAGCTCACAGGCTTAGAGCGCGATAAGATTAAAGCGGAATACGAGGAACTCATGAAGACCATCGAATACTTAAAATCTGTACTTGCAGATAAGGGTCTTCGTATGTCAATCATCAAGGAAGAACTAGAGGAAGTCAAAGAGAAATTCGGCGATGAACGCAGAACCGATATTGAATATGCTGGTGGTGACGTGAGTATCGAAGATATGATCCCGGATTCAGAGGTAGTGATTACCATTTCTCACGCCGGATACATCAAGCGTACCGCATTGACGGAGTACAAGAAGCAGAATCGTGGGGGAGTAGGCGCTAAAGCCGCAAGCACCCGAGACCAAGACTTCATTGAGCACGTCTTCGTCGCTACGAATCATCAGTACATGTTGTTCTTCACTGAGCAAGGACGTTGTTTCTGGATGCGCGTATTTGAAATTCCAGAAGGAACACGTCAGAGCAAGGGTAGGGCCATTCAAAACTTGATCAACCTTCCACAGGATGATAAAGTGTTAGCGTTTATTAACGTACTCAACCTTAAAGATGAGGAGTATATCAATAACCACTTCATCGTCATGTGTACTAAGCAAGGTGTCATCAAGAAAACGAGTCTTGAAGCGTACTCGAGACCACGTGTAAATGGAATTAATGCCATTACCGTGAGGGAAGGGGATACGCTCCTTGAAGCAAAACTCACTAATGGTGAGCAAGATATTATGCTAGCCGTGAAGAGTGGTAAAGCGATTCGCTTCCCAGAAAGTAAAGTTCGCGGAATGGGCCGTAATGCTTCCGGTGTACGTGCAATTTCAGTCGATTCTGAGAACGACGAAGTTGTGGGCATGATTGTCGTTAAAGAAGGTGATGGATTTGATGTAATGGTTGTGAGCGAACAAGGCTATGGAAAACGCTCCTCACTCGAAGATTACCGTATAACCAACCGCGGTGGTAAAGGGGTTAAGACCATTACTGTTACGGATAAAACTGGTGAATTGGTAAGCTTAAAGGCTGTTACCGATGAAGATGATTTGATGATCATCACTAAGAAAGGCACAATGATCCGCATGGGCGTTGATACGCTAAGAGTGATGGGGCGTGCTACTCAAGGTGTCCGATTAATCACGCTTCGCAAAGGTGATGAGATTGCTTCCATTGCAAAAGTACCGGCATCTGAAGAAGATGAAGAGGTAGAAGATGTTGATGGTGTTGAAGTAGTTGATGGCGTTGAAACATCAGAGACTTCTGAACCCACTACAGACGGAGGAGAAGAAACAACTTCTGAAGAATAGTAATCTTGGCGCAATGTTTGTTTTATAGATGAAAACTACATTTGTAGCCACTTAAAAACGAAGAGATTAGAATTATGAAAAAGCTACTAGTCGCAGTACTAACCGCTGCAACTTTTATGGCAACAGCACAGGAAGCTCCAAAAGTAACCAGTGCAATCATCGCCTTGAGAGGCAACGAACTCGTTGAAGCTAAAGGGTTTATCGATGAAGCTACTGCTATTATTGACGGCAAGAATCAAGCTGAGATTAAAGAGAAAATCATGTCAAAGTACCACTATAACAAGGCATTGATTTACTCTAAGATTGCTGCTTCGCCAGAGGCAGAAATCAAAGCTCTAGCCCCAGATGCGAATGACATTGCTGCCCAAAGTTTGTTGGACTTGATTCTTTTTGAAAAGAACGCCAAAAAGCAACCATATACAGAGGATGCACAGCGTGAGTCTCAAACGATCGCTTACAACTACTTGGTAGAAGCGGGCTCAGCATACGAAGCTGGCGATTATGAAGCTGCATACCAGGGATATATGAACGCTTTCGAATTAAAGAAGAATGAACTTTTAGGTGAGTTTGCTTACCTAGATACAAGCTTGTTGTTCAACGCAGGTATTATCGCAGGTAGTGCAGGTGACCTTGAATCAAGCAGTGCAGCGTTTGCTGAATGTTTAGGATTAGGGTACAAAGGAATTACATTCACTGCTACTGATGTATTAGGAAACCCAAAGCAATACCCAAACAAAGCAGCCCTAGATAAAGCGATTGAAGGTGGTTTGGCTACTGATCCAGTTATTGGCGAGGATGTACGTCCAAGCATTTACATCAGCTTGATCAACAACGCGAAGAAGTTAGAAAAGACTGATGATTACAATAAGTGGTTAACTGAAGCGCGTGCAGCATATCCAGAAAACAAGGATTTGCTTGATATCCAATTGCAGTCATTCCTTGATGTTAAGGATTACGATGGTGCAATGAAGAATTTGGATGAGGCCATTGCAAAGAATCCAGATAAAGGAATTTACCACTTTGTAAAAGGAAACATCCTTCAAACAGAGATGAAAGATCTTGATGCTGCATTAGTAGAATACAAGGCTGCATTGGAGAAAGACCCAGAAATGAGTGATGCCATGTACATGTGTGGTCTTGTTTACATTGATCGTGCAAATGCAATCACTGAGCAAATGAACAGCTTAGGCTTGAACGAGACGCGTAAATACAATGCACTTAAGGACAAGCAAAAAGAAGTTTTCGGTGAGTCATTACAGTACTTCGAAAAGTCTTACGAGATGAATCCTCAGGATATGGATATCGTACGTGCACTTATGGAAGTTTACCGTAAGGTTGGAGATTACCAGAAGTCTATGGACATGAAGGCTGTTCTAGACGAGGCTGGAGAATAATTCTCTGATAATAATAGAATATTCTAAAAGCCCGAATACTGACGTATTCGGGCTTTTTTATTAATTAGTTTGTTTTTGCTATAATATATATTATGTTAAATTATATTTTAATAGAACTACTCTTTCCAGGTAATAGACTATCTCCATAGCAGCAATTTACGCTGATTCCGCAGATTTACGTCCTCGCTTCATAGTATCGCGCGTTTTGCTGTAGTTATCCTTTTCTCGGGCCATGGTATCCTCATAGCGTGGATCTGGAACCATCGCGACTTTGTAGAGCGCGGAAGCCTCGATGCTATAAAAACCAAACTCTTCAACAACACGACCTTGTACGCGATAAATACCTTTGCCGCGAAATGGAAACTGTGCAGCGATGTTTGGGAAATGAACGCTATCTAGGAATTCGCCCTCTTGATCAACAAACGTCGCAAAATTCATACGATCGCCCTTAATGGTTTTTGTGTCTTTTACCGTCACTAAATACCCGTACGCAATAACAAAATGTCCCAGTTTATCTGGTAATTCACGAGCCATAGTCCCGTTTTCCAAAGGTTCATCGGCCAATTCAAACGGGTCGCATAGTGGAAATCCCAATAGCTCTATTTGATCAAAAGCTTCTTCCAAACGGCTTTGCTGCAGCACAGGGACCTTATAATCGTGCGCTTGTTGATTGCCCTTGAATAAACTTGGCGGTGCGGCCATTACATCTTTTGTATTTCGACCTCTAAGCATGTGATGGGCCTCCCACAACAGAGTTTGTTTAGGCTTTCCAGTAAAACGTAAGGCTCCAATACGAATGAGTAGAGAAATTTGCTCTATCCCAACAGGGACGCGGTCTATGAAATCCGCCAAATCTACAAAGGGTCCTCCCTCCTGACGTTCACGACCTATGTAAACACCTATTTTCTCGTCTAAACTTCGCAACAATACAAAGCCTAAGTAAATGGTAGTTCCGTGAATCACTGTAGGGTAATCGCCATATTGCACGCAGGGCGCTTCGATCTGCCCTCCATTACGCCGTGCTTCATGAACATAGAACTCTGTTCTGTAGAAGCCGCCGAAATTATTAATCACAGCAACCATGTATTCCAAGGGATAATGTGCCTTCAAATAGAGGCTTTGATAGCTTTCTACAGCATACGATGCGCTGTGTCCCTTTGCGAATGCATACCCGGCAAAGCTTTCTATTTGACGCCAAATCTCACGGCTCAACTCCTCGCTATACCCTCGCTCCTCACAGTTTTTAAAGTATTGTTTTTCAACGTTTTGAAACTCTCTTCTTGAACGAAATTTTCCTGACATGCCACGACGCAATACATCGGCTTCACCGAGGGAAAGGCCCGCGAAATAATGAGCAACTTTAATGACATCTTCTTGGTAGACCATCACTCCAAAGGTGTCGGGCATAATTTCAAGCATGACCGGATGGGCATCCTTTCTCCGTTCTGGATCTGTAAAGCGTAATATGTACTCACGCATCATCCCACTGTTACTCACTCCCGGACGAATAATGGAACTCGCTGCGACTAATCCTAAATAGGTATCGACCTTCAGTTTTTTAAGGAGCATTCGCATCGCTGGGGATTCCACATAAAAGCAGCCCATGGCCAGACCGTTGCGAAGTAGATTTTTAATGGCCTCATCTTCTTTAAACCGCTGTAGGTCACGTATATCTATGAATGGGCGCTCAGGTTTATTCTTTGCTACAATGGCTAGGGTATCTTGAATTTTAGAAAGGCCGCGCTGACTGAGGATATCAAATTTGTGCAGACCTATATCTTCAGCGATGATCATATCAAACTGTACAGTTGGAAATCCCTTGGGCGGCATAAAGGTTGCGCTGTGGTAATGCAAGCTTTGTTGCGCTATCAGTATTCCTCCAGCATGGATGCTAAGATGGCTTGGAAATCCCTGTATATAAGTGCTGTAGCGAAGTACGAGATGGGATAATTGGTCGAGGGTACCCGAAGAGATGTTCCCTTTGCTGAGCTTGTCTATCTCATGCTTTGGGAGGCCAAACACCTTCCCTAGCTCTCTAACCACCGACTTATACTGAAAAGTGTTGTAGGTCGCTAGCAGTGCAGTATGCGGGAACCGTTTGAAGATGTATTGGGTGATATCTTCGCGATCGCGCCATGAGAAGTCGAGATCAAAATCTGGTGGTGAGGTTCGATGCAGGTTGATGAATCGCTCGAAGTAGAGGTCTAGCGCGATCGGATCAACATCTGTTATTTTGAGTAGGTACGCGACGATACTGTTGGCACCGCTCCCCCGCCCCACATAGAAATAACCGCGTTTTTGGGCGTAGTTTACAATGTCCCAATTGATTAAGAAGTAGGATACAAAGTTCTTTTGGGCGATGAGGTCCAATTCTTTCTCGATACGTTCCTTGACCTTGAAGTCTGCCTGTGGATAGCGGTACGGTAAGCCGTCGTAGCAAAGTTTCCTTAGAAGTTTCAGGTCCTTTTCGCGTGAACCCGAATAAGTTTGGAGGTTCAGTGCTGCATCTTCTGGCAAGATGAGTTTGCAGTCTTGCAGAATCTGAGCAGCATTTCGAAGCAGTTCAGGCGCGGATGCGTAGGCCTCACGCAGGGCAGAATCCTCTAAATAAAGGTCGTCTATACTGCCCTGGGCTTCTTTTGATAGCTTGCTGAGCAGAGTATTCTCATCAATGGCTCGGAGCAGGCGATGCGCGTTGTGGTCACGCTTTCCACGAAAAGAGGATGTGGGAAAGGCAACGAGTTTATGCTTCGCATCTTTCCACTTACGAAAAGGTAGCGAAGCTACTTCAGCAGGTTTAATTCCTATGCACTCATTGTTTGCTAGGTCAGTAACATCTAAATCTGATGCAGTCGGGTAAATGATCCAGGTATTGGAAAACCTTGTACGATCGGGGCGCTGAGGGAATTTCACACCGTGGTGCAAATGCCAACTAAGGTGGTCATTAATCTCTCGCATCCCTTCCCAATTCCGGGCCAGCATCACATAGCATTGACGAGTGCCGTTGCGGAAATCCACACCGACCACGGGGCGTTTATTAGGATGGTTACGCATGAGATGCAAGACCGTCATGCACGCAGAAGTATTATTGATGTCCGTCAATGCCATCACTGGCCAGGGCTGGTCTTCAAAGAATTTTATCCATTCTTTTGGCGACAAGATCCCATAGCGCAAGCTGTAATAACTGTGCGTATTCAATAGCATTTCCCCTACCCGATTTTAGAATCCTAAGTCCAGTTTTCGTTGACGTGATTGGGTCATTCCCATGCCTTGTAACGACAGGTGTGAATAGATTTCATAATCGTATTCAGGCACCAGGCGCTGCCCGATGGGCTTCAAGAGCTCAGGACCATTAGCGCTAGGGCTTTTGATTGCCGCAGAGATGGGGTATGCATTGAGCTCTTCCGAGGGATAGGGATTTAACAAATCTGTGATTTCAGCTAGGGGAATGGATGGGTTCAACCAAATCTGCTCGTCCTCTTCTTGAAGGATTACGGGAGATCGATGGTGATTTATGGCTGCCGTTATTTTGTTCTGAACGGTTGTAATGATGGCATAGCTATCTATGATTTCGCCAGTATCCGGATTTACCCACGAATCGTAAATCCCTGCAAAGGCAAAAGGCGCTCCATCCCTTTTGTAGACTACATAAGGTTTTGACAAGCGTTCCTTTTGTGGTCCCTCGATAAACGCATCTGCAAGAACTAAACAGCGCTTTGAGCGAATGCTTTGGCGAAAGGCAGGCTTGGTCGTGATGCCTTTTGCACCGCGATAGGCCGGATCATTTTCCGAATTATGGTCTCCTTCAGAGCGGGCATTGAACAGGTGGAACGGCTTCTTAGCCCAAGACGGGGTAAAGCCGAAGCGGTAGTGCTTAATCATCCCTGGGTGCTCCTGAGTGATTACAGCGCCTAAATCACCTATGCTAGTGTTCGTATTAGGCACGTAGAGGTCTGGGCGCTCTACAATAGCACTGAAGCGCTTCTCTACTGCTTTAATCTTGCTGATATTGACGTATCTACCACACATGGTACTCTTCTCTAAGTTAAGTTCTTTTTACTGATGTCTGTTGGCCAATAGTGGCGGTGGTTCCCCGTTGAAGGGATTTGTTCTTCCAATGGTCTTCGCACCTAGTGATACTGCACGAAGCACAGAACGGTCACCGAAGCGTTGACGAATGTGGTCCATAGCACTGTACAACCTGCTCAATTCCTCACTTTCTTCGAAGAGATTCATTTGGTAGCCACCGCCCACCAAATGAGAACAGCGCACGCCCACTAAGCGGACTAATAGCCGGCGGTCATAGAGACGCTTGAATAGTTCCTTCACCTTGGGAATAAGAATATGGTCAGCTGCGGTATATGGAATGCGTGCTTGTAGCGTATGGGTATTGAAGTCTGAATATCGAATCTTCACCGTGATGCAGGAAGTGAGCTTATCGCCTCTACGCAGCTGGTAAGCAAGATTTTCCGCCATGGCTACTATGATTCCTTCGAGTTTGACCACATCTATGGTGTCTTTAGCAAAGGTTCGTTCTGTAGAAATACTCTTTCGCTCTTGGTACGGTACCACAGGGCTTTGATCGACACCTTGCGCTTTATGCCAAATGACCGATCCGTGTTTCCCCATAACGCTTTGCATCATCTCCAAAGGCATTTCCTGAAGTGTCTGTATGCGACGGACTCCAAGGTTTCTTAGGGTTTGGTAGGTCTTCTCTCCTACCATGGGAATTTTCCGCACGGACAAAGGCGCTAAAAAAGGCCGTTCCAAGCCTTTTTGGATGTAAATCTTATTGTTGGGTTTCGCCTCACCTGTAGCGACTTTACTAACGGTTTTGTTTCCTGAGAGACCAAAACTGATGGGCAATCCAGTTTCTCGAATGACCTTATCGCGGAGCTCGCTAGCAAACTTGAAGTTGCCAAAGAACCTATCCATACCCGTTAGGTCCACATAGAACTCATCTACAGAGGTTTTCTCATAAACCGGCACATCCTCTTTGATCACATCTGTAACCAGGTTGGAATACTTGCTATAGTTGGCCGAGTTTCCTCGAATCACAATAGCTTCGGGACACAGGTCCTTCGCCATCCGCATGGGCATGGCTGAATGCACACCAAACTTTCGCGTTTCATAACTACAGGCAGCTACTACCCCTCGATCTCCTGTCCCCCCGATAATAATAGGTTTCCCCATAAGACGAGTGTCCATGAGGCGCTCAACAGAGACAAAGAATGTATCTAAATCCAAATGAAGGATAGAACGGTCCATGCGTGGGTATTTACGAGTTTTAGGGGTGTTCACAGCCTATTTGAGCGGCCCAAGGGCCGCTCAAAAAAGAATGCATGTATGTATTTTTTCCTAGTTGTCTTTGAGTGTACTCATCTCCTTACGAAGATCTGCGACCATGTGCATAAGCTGAGACATCTCTTGATTTGTGCCCGCTGCCGGAAGCTCAAAAGAAGTGTAGCCAACGGCTTTCCAGGCTTCTACGAGTCGGTCAACAGGTACGGTATAGGGTGCAAATTGCGGGTTATCAGATTTTAGCATCAACTCACCAACGTGCAGGTTATTAATCACGCGCTTGTACACAACGCCTTCATCCTTTGTAATGAGTACATAACAATCATCATTGCGGATGGACTTCCAATCTTGAACGTATTCCGTGATTACATACGAACCCGGTTTAATGGGCAGCATACTCTCTCCACGAATCTGGAATACACGGTAAGTGCGGTCTTGCGGAAGCTCAGGGAACGGCATAGAGAAACGCGGTAAGGCACCAATGTAATCAGCATCTCCATACCCGGCTAAATACCCGGCAGAAGCCTTTACAGGCACCAATGTCCCTAATTCCTTCTCATCTGTACCATCAACCACCACAGGAAGAATACGCAACTGCGCGCCGCTTACATCTGCCTTAGGAATTGAACCGCCACCGGAAAGGTCTTTATTTACGAAATCATCCAAGCGAACCTGGAAATACGCTGCAAGATGTTGCAAGGTGTGCAACCTAGGCTCTGCCCTACCTTCTTCGTAGGCACCGATCATGGCACGCTTCACTCCAATCTTTACCGCTAACTGCTCCTGTGTCAGCGCTTCTTTCTTTCGAAGAAACTTCAAATTGTTCTTTACGTAGTTCATACAGCGTATCTTTAAAAACCAAGGCACAGCATGCCCTGCTGATTTACAATGCTAATTTAGTTAGAATTCTAATATTTTCATCATTCATCTCATTAATTTTTTGACGTGGAGTTAAAAACGGTCTTAAATACCTGTACTGTGGCGAAGGACGAAGCTTATGCACACTGGATTGATGCTGCTATTGCTGAGGAACTGGTGCTGCAAGAGGTTGTGGATTTAGCCTTTACAGGGACGAATCAAGAACGCACAAGAGGATGTTGGATATTGCATCACGTGGGCGATCGAGCGCCAGAGTTGCTGAAGGTATTTGTTCCTCGAATGATGGACCAATTGGACCATAGTACTACAGATGCCGAAGTCCGATTCATTTTGCGCTATTTCGCCACACAGCAACTTCCGGAGAACGAAGAATACAAGGGATTACTTCTAGATTACAGCTGGAAATGCATGACGGACCCGAAGGCTGCCATCGCACCGCGCGTTTATGGCATGACCATCGCGTATAAGATGTGTGAGGAGCACCCGGAATTGGCCCCTGAACTGGCGCAAACCATTGAAAATGTGGTAGAATACGGTAGCGCAGGCATGAAAAACCGCGGCGGTAAGATCATCCAATGGCTCCGCAAAGACGGCCTAATCTAAAGGAAAACCGGCCATGGCATTACCGGCAAGAAAACCTCCAGTCCAAGCTGCCTGGAAGTTGAAGCCACCCGTAATCCCATCAATATCAAGGATTTCACCTGCTAAATAAAGGTTTGGACAGAGGCGGCTTTGAAAGGTTTTAAAGTCCACTTCTTTTAAATCTACCCCACCTGCGGTGACAAATTCCTCCTTGAAGGTTGATTTCCCGGATACTTGGAAAACCGCACACGTCAGTTCCGTACAAAGGTCTTTGAGGTGTTTATTGCTCAGGTCGCCCCAAGTAGCTGTGCTCTTAATGCCTGCAGCTTCAACCATAGATTTCCAAAGGCGCAATGGAATGCCGAACATGGCGTGGTTGCCAATTCGCTTCTTTCCACTGTCCTTCTTTTCGTCATTCAAATCGGCCAATACGAGCTCCTCATCCCGACCAACCCAATTAATCAAGATCGGGAATCGATAGAATCGGTCGCTCAACTCACGTGCACCCCAAGCGCTCAAACGCAAGACGGCAGGTCCAGACAGACCCCAATGCGTAATGAGCAATGGCCCCGATGCCTCCAAATCCGATGCTGCAATCTGAACAGTAGCATTCGGTACACTAATACCACTTAACCCCTTGATTCTAGGGTCTTTAATATTAAACGTAAAGAGCGACGGTACAGGCTCAATGATCTTATGCCCCACCTTTTTGAGGTTGTCCCACATCATTTTTGAAGAACCCGCCGCGATCATTACCGCATCGGCCGTGTAGGTGGTTCCATCGTTGGTTTTCACCTCCCAGGTCTCGTCATCATTGGGCTGAAACGATTTTACACCGGAAGAAGTCAGCACCGTAATACCGTTAGAATCGGCCATTTCGAGCAGGCAATCGATGATGGTTTGGGAAGAATCGGTCACTGGAAACACGCGATTGTCCGATTCTATTTTCAGCTCCACCCCTCGGTCTGCGAACCACTCCATCGTGTCCCCCGGTTGAAACTTATTAAACGGACCTAAGAGTTCGCGACTACCCCGTGGATAGAAGGTAACCAGCTCTCGAGGATCAAAACAAGCATGCGTAACGTTGCAACGGCCTCCGCCGCTGATCAAGACCTTACCGAGAACATCTTTTCCCTTCTCCAGCAAGATAATTTCAGCCTCAGGATTCGCCTCTGCACAAGCAATAGCAGCAAAATAGCCCGCTGCACCACCTCCTATAATGACCACTCGTTTTCCCATAGGGCAAAATTACACCAAATAACCCTTTAACAAGAGTGTCTAAAAAATAACAAAGTGGTAATTTTGCAACGAAATACACTGAGAAAATGAATTTACGTGAAGCATTAGAGGAGTGCCTACGCAAGCGCCCTTTCATTGAAGAAGCCCTGCAAGACGACTTGATCAACCTAAGTTCCTTAGCCCGAGCCATCAAGCCCGATATCGAGCATCTCATAGGAAAAGAGATTAAGGAAAGTGCCGTAGTCATGGCCATTCGCCGCCGCGAACCTCGCCTGCAATTAAAAATGCAGCACAAGCTTCAACAATTCATCTCAAGCCTAGGTGATATCATCGTTCGTTCAAACCTGCTCGCGTACACATATAAGAAAACCCCTGCCCTTACCGCCAAACAAGCGGAATTCCTCGACGCCATCCAAGGCAAGCCTTCAGGTTTTCACAGTTTTACCGGGGGTATGGAAGAAACTACAGTGGTAGTAAGTGAAGATTACGCGTCCGATTTAGAGGCCGCCATGCAAGGTGAAAAATTACTGAGCGTTGCTAAAGATTTGAGCTCTATCACATTGCGACTTCCCACTAGCAGCTCGGAAGTCATCGGTTTGTATTACTTCTTCTTTAAACACATTGCCTCCGCAGGAGTGCCCATTAAAGAAATCATCTCCACCACCAACGAAGCTACCTTCATCGTCCATAATGATGATGTGAATGCAGCCTTTTCCACCATCAACACCATCAAGCGTTCAACATGATTGTGAACAACTAAAACTTATTCCACTTATTTGGTTTTCCATTTCCAAGGGCCCAATTTCTTGGGACTAATCTAAATTTCTAATACAATGGAAAATCAAGTTCAACTTATCGGAAACTTGGGAATGGATCCCGAGTCAAAGCAAATCAGCGATTCATTAAAAGCCTCGTTTACCTTGGCCACGAACACGGTCTATCGCGATGGTGATGGCAACAAGAAGACCATGACCGACTGGCATAATGTGGTTGCATGGGGAGGCCTAGCGCAAACCATCACTCAGTATGTGAAAAAAGGTGATAAAATAGGTATTGCCGGTCGCTTGGTGACGCGCTCCTACGAAGACGAGAAAGGCACGAAGAAGTATTATACCGAGGTTATTGCCAAAGACCTGCTCATGCTGGGGTCGAAACGCAGCGAAAAAAATTAATCCACCACCAACACCAGGCCTGCGGCCTGGTGTTAACCTTGATTTATTAATTGACCCTCTTCGAATAGATACTCACCAAAGATCCCCGTAACCGGTTTATCCAATAACAAGGGCTGTGTGAGTCCAATGGCCGTCCCATCCACTTCCTTCATTCGAGGACGGGAAGCAAGGTCACCAAGGTCATCAACCACATACAACACTCCTGTGGCGTGGCCATTGACATACTGTATACGCTTAATTGCTACATCCACACGCATGTGGGCGTACAACACGTTGGTAAAGACCCACTCTAACATTCCAGATTCATTCAATGGAAGATTATCGTAGGTGGAACTCGTACTTTCAGAGGTCCCATGTATGGTGTGTAGTAGCACATTTAAGCCAAAAACGCGGGCCGTCAACCGACTAAAATCATCTACCGCGACACCACTTTCAATCAAAACATTTGGGTATCCATTCGCCATGAGGTAATCACCGATCGCCGTAGGATAAAATTCGTCTGTATATCGTCCAACCCCCGTTAAATCAACATTCATGGTATCAAGCGCACCACTGACTCGGGCCATCGTTGCCTTACGTGAAGGTGTTACGCTTCGGCTTTTATCCGCGCTTGGCACTAATAGCGACGTATACGCCGGCGAACCCTCGACATGGAAAATGGTTCGTTGATCGTGCAGGTTAAAACACAATTCAGGCTCATGCATCTTTATCCATCCAATGAGCTTCGCGCTTTCAATAGTTTGAAATGCACGAAAATCACGATTGAGATCAATACCTAAACCATTCCGACGTGAGTATCTAACGTAGGCATCAGGGTTGACAACAGGCAGTATATGAAGCGTAAATCCTGTTAAATCTATCTGTTTCTTTTGAAACAAGTCTATAAGTGAAAGTACAATAAAGATTCCTGTCGTTTCATTCCCGTGCATACCTGCCCAGATACAAATGGAACGAGGACCATTGCCCAATTTCTTGTACAATAGTGGACGTTCCTCGCTGGAATAGCCAATAATCTCCCAATCGAAGGTCGTTCTAATCTCTTCGTAGGTTATATACCACTCGTTTCTAGACAAATAAGAGCTGTCGGATGTACTAAACATTCTTGTAGATTTATACTTGAAGTTACATCACAGAACTGACTTTTTCCCAAATACTATTCTTATGAACTGGAAGTATTCCATTTTAACTGCCCTAGGGTTGTTTTCAACCTCATGTGTTACAGATGAAACAATTGTAACTATTGGTTTTGGAAGTTGTAATGAGCCAACCCAAACCGACCACTTACTCCCAACCTTGAGTTCTGCCCTAGACACATTAGATACCTACATATGGCTTGGAGATAATATCTATTTACAAGACAACCAGTGGGATAGCTACAAAAGCACGATGGAACGTTATAATGAGGTCTTTGGATCACCTTCATTTCAGGAAATCCTGAGCAAAAGCAATCATTTAGCCATTTGGGACGATCATGATGCAGGCCCAAATGATTGTGATCTCAGCACATTTGATGGTTTTGCTTCCACAATGCAGGCCTTCAAAGACTTCTGGCAGCCTAACTACACCCAACCAGACTCCAACAGTTACTACGGCCGTACTACCCTAGCAGAGGGCAAGATTGATATCTATCTGCTTGATAATAGAAGCTTTCGCACTGATAAGGACAGCTTTCATGCTACTGTTTTTGGGGTTGAACAACTCAGTTGGTTCCACGAGACTCTTCAACAATCTACTGCTGAGGTGCATTTAATCTGTATGGGCGGTCAACTGCTCAATACCGCCCAAGTCTTCGAGAACATGAGCAACTACCCTGCTGAGCGTGAATTGCTTTTACAATGGCTCTCTGAAGCGCCAGGAGCACCCATAGTTTTGACGGGCGATCGCCACAGCGGTGAGATCAATGCTATTGAAATCAATGGAAAGAAGATTGTTGAGGCATGTGCATCACCTATCACGGCGAATGCGCATCCACACCACGAAGAGGAAAACACCACTAGAGTTCATATCGGTACCACCGACACACAACATTTTGGAACACTTCGTTTACATAAGACCAAGGCTGATTGGAACATTAATGTTTCGCTCATTGATGTGCATGGCGATGAGCTGTTTCAATACAAATACTAAGCGTGAAACAAATTCATTAAGTAATTTATCGCATTGTATTTCAATGATTTAAATCACTGCAATTGAACCAAGGCTTATCGTTCAGACTCGGGCCCTTATGGCTCCTGAATTTTAATCCAAATTTCATTTGAATTGCGTTTCTAGACTGTTTCAATTGTATTACATTTGTAACTATGGAAGATGTAGTACAAAGAATTCAGGAGTACATGGAGCATACGGGGCACAATGCAACGTCATTGGCAAAAGCCATCGGTATGAACCGCCCTACCCTTGTACACATTCTCAATGGTAGGAATAAACCGAACCTGCAACTCTTGCGGCAATTGGCCTTATTCGATTCTGAGCTGGACGTGCGCTACCTATTGACCGGTATTAAGTCTATTCAAGTTGTTGAACAAAACATTCAACACACAGAGCCAACCCCCACTCCCTCTCCCGTGAAGGTTACGGAAACAAAGACTCACGAAAAACTGTTGGTATTAAATCCTAACGGTACATGGAATACCTATACTAAGGAAGCGTAAAGCGCTTATATTTGTACGGAATTCACAGGACTATGATTACAAAGAACAAAGTATTACTCGGCTTAATCGTTTTAGCGTTCGTATCACGTATCGCTCCACATTACCCTAACTTTACAGCTATGGGTGCCTTAGCTTTCTTTGGCGCTACCCGTACCAAAAACCTTTGGACAACTCTTGCAATGGTTTTCGGAGTAATGATGCTTAGCGATTTGATCATCAATAACATCGTATATCCGACAGGATCGTTCGTTTTGATGTACTCTGGGTCTTTGTTTACTTATGCTGGATTCGCAGCATATGCCCTACTAGGTCGTTATGCTTCAAATGCGAAAAACAGCGCAGCTTTTCTCTTAATAGGCTCTTTGGCATTTTTCATGTTGAGCAACCTGGGTGTATACTTCAGCGCTTTCAACATGTTCCCACAGACCGTGGGTGGTTTGATTGCCACATATACAGCGGCTATCCCATTCTACGCACCGGAATTGATCTCAACAGCATTATTTAGCGTTTTAGCTTATGCTGCAGAGACCAAATTCAGTGCTGTAAAGGCTTAATAGATTACTTGGCGAGGAATAACGCCAGCTGGAACAGTTTCCAACAAATCACCAGTAGTAGAATAAACGCGTAACTCACCGTTACTCGCGTAATCTTTGGCATCGAGGAAGTATAAATTACCCTCGTGGAAATTTAGTTTGTACCCTCCAGGTAAAGTCATCGTTGAGGTTTGCCATCCTTGGCCTGGTGTCCACTTCACAATCGCACCGTCATAAGATGCATTCAGAAAGTATCCGTTTGTACCATCGCTTACCAGAGATATGGCGTGCTTATTTGCATTTGGAGCAACCACCTCTTCACTGAAACCTGATCCCGTGTATTTCCAGATGCTCGATTTTGTATCCGGTGAAATCCCGAAATTTTGCTCTCCTGCATTTAAAACATATAGTTCATTGCCAATCACCGCAAAAGAATTAGGTACATCGCCCGTGTTGTAAAGCGTAGTTTCGAAAGTGTTCAAGTTCACTTCAGCTACTTTATATGGTGCTGAGTAGGTACCAACAGCAACAAACAACTTGTTTTCAAAGATGGTCATCTGTTCGGTGAAATTACCCATGTACAAGCTATCCACTTGAGCACCCGTTTCTTTCGAAAGTACATATACTGCACTATCCTTCCAGTTAGAGACAAAAATATTGCTGCCGTGAGCCGCCAAATAACGGGGTTGTTCAAGATCTACCGTCCATTTATGCTGGAGGGTATTTCTATTAAAAGCACGCACTTTATTGCCATTATTGATGGTTACGAAAAGCAATGAATCACTCTCAAGCATATGTTGAGCAACATTTCCTAATGGAAAACCATTTTCTGTGGCAATTGCTGATTCAATAAGTGTATCCGCATCATATGCAGTAATAGTACCCGTCCCTACACCAAAAGGCCCTTCATTAAGGATTAGGTGTAAATCCGTGTAAAGGCCGCTAGGACCAGTTGCCGGTGGTGTTTTACCACAAGATGCCAAGCTGATTGCAGCAATAATGGCTAGGGATGATGTAATTCTCATGTGTTATGAATGAAGTTTAAAGTTGAATAAATAGGTTCTGCCAGGCATAGGATAGTATTGGTAGTATTGTCGTTGTGCGCCTGTGAGGTTTTCGATTTTCAATACACATTGCCAACGCTTATCCTTTCCGCTCAAAGAATATGCCAAATCGCACCACCCTTGAGCTGGCAATTCACCAGTTGATGCATTATCTCGGAGGGTATGACGCAAACCCGTGTAATAGGCCCGCAACATGATCGAACCTATTGGCAACGGCTGTTCAATAGTGTAAACAGCTTGCAGCGCGGGTCTATAAATGAGTTGCTTGCCTATTAGGTTAGGATTATTCGAGGCCACATCTAGGATACGGCTGTATTGGTGAGTTATGTTGGCATCGTGATGCTGGCCAAAAAAGTCCTTATTAAGGCTGATGTTAGTTGTTCCAGTATATACCGAGTAATAGTTCTGGGGAGACCAAAGACCATTATTGCCCGGTGCCCATTGAATCATTTGGTCATAATACAATTGATCCGTAGTAAATCGCAACCGGGTTTGCCCCCCGAGCTCGAATGAATACTTGGCGCCATAGGATCTTTCCGCAGCGATATTCAGGTTTCCACCAGGATTCCAAAACAGCTCATTCAAGGTGGGCAATCGGTAATAGGTGCCTGCGGAAAATTGGTGTAACCATCCCTGCTTAGTTTTGGTATAAAGTGCATAACTGCTGAGGTACAATTTATTCTGATACAAAGCCGCCCGAGAAACAACATGAATCTGCTTCTTTACTTTGAAAATCACTTGCCCTTGTGGCATGGAGGTCTTAGCGGTTCTATTCGTACCTGCGGCACTGTAACGATTAAATGTTAGTTGAGCATCGAAGCGCTTACCTGTATACACGTATTGCCCTGTGAATTGACCAAAAGTATTGGTATCTCGAATAGACAACACCGACATGGTATCTGTGTAGGCCTGCCATTCTTGAGAAGCAAAAAGTTTTAGTTGATGATTATCGCGTTTGACCTTGTACTTGAATCGAACCGTTTCATCTTCAAGATGATTCACGTAACCAGGCCCAATGACCGAGCCACTATTGTTTTTTTCGCTCTGGGTATACCATAAATCGGATACCCAAAACGATTTGCCTACACGACCACTGAACCGCTGCAAATAGCTCAGATCACCAAAATCATTTCCTTCCATCCTGCCCGATAAAGAACCTAGGGTGTACGGATAGGTATTTGCGCTAGTATTATAGCGCAGAATGCTTTGGTATCGAACTTTAGAAAAACTTCCCCAAGAATGGGCATTGAACGAACGCCCACCAATACTAGAGGCACCGACAGTTGTGGTTGTGCCTCGGCCGCTTTTTTGTCCAAGATTTATGTTTAACGCTCCCATTGAGCCCATGGCTGCCGTCGCGCCACCGTTCATTCCATCAACAATAGCATCTGTACTAAGCATAAGAGCAGGAACAAGGCTGAGATCCAGAACACCGGTGGCCATACTACTAATGTCGATTCCATCCCAAAGCACCCTACTCTGTTCACTTGTTGCACCTCCAAATGAGGACGTGACAACACTACCCGGGGTGTATTGCTTTAAAATGAATCGAGAATCTTTCTGAAGGTAATCAGATGCACTTTCTACATCCAGGGCCATCGAATCTGCCTTAGTTCTAAATTCTTCCGCCTTTGAGAAAATGCTGATGATTTCAGCAGTCCATAAGGTGTCCGATTGTGCCAATGCCAAAGATGGGACCGCAAAGGCTATAAAAAGCAGCGAAATGTTCTTCATCCTATTCTAGCACTTGACCCAGAGCACCGTTAAATATTAATTGCAGGCCAAGTCTTCTGGCTCTTCGCTCCCATATCAACCTTCCCGCTTCCGCAGTGGATCTAGATACTTTCAACACGAATTACAGCTTCTGGCAAAGCCCCGGACTCCAACCGGGTTCCTTCTTCGGGCCAACCTCCGTTGACCAACCTGCCCTTCAAAGATACAGTTATGTATAACGCCCGAATAGCTTCAACGCACTATTATATGAACTTTCTATGCGCAGAGGATCCACCGTCGACTCGTACCCACCTTTTGCCAAAGCCGTCAATACCTTTTCAGTAGGCATGTTGCCAATCAGTGCATCCGAGGCAAAGGGGCAACCTCCAAAACCTCTCAAGGCTGTATCAATGCGGGTACATCCATTTTCAATAGCAATTAATGCCTTGGCAGACGCCTCATCATAAGTGCTGTGCATATGCGCTCCCCATGGTTTCGGGCTATTGGCTTGCATAAGGGCACATAACTCCGCAACACTGTCCTTAGTTCCTTGGCCAGTAGTATCACTGAGCGATAGAATATCCGCTCCGCACTCCACCGCTTGCTCCATGCGTTCCAAGACCATGTCTTGGTCGTATGATTCGCTATAGGGATTGCCAAAGGCCATGCTTAAATAGACTACGAGCTCAACATTGTTAGCCACAGCTAGATCTTTGACTCTTTTCAAGTCGTCCATTGCATCCGCGATATTCTTTCGAGAATTGCGTTGCTGAAACACCTCGCTTACGCTAAAAGGATAGCCCCAAGCATCGATAAAATCAAACGCAGCGGCACGCTTGGCACCACCTTCATTTGCAACTATAGATAGAAGCTGGGTGTTCGATTCACTTCTTGCCTCTTCTAGGGCAGAAAACAGCTCTTTCGCATCGGCCATTTGCGGCATTGCACGTGGACTAACAAAACTTCCCGCATCAATGGTATGAAAGCCACATTCAAGCAATTGCTCTAGGTAACTCACTTTATCAGCTGTTGGAATAAAATCATGAATACCCTGCCAGGCATCACGGGGACACTCTACAATAGAGATTTGGTTCATTTCTGAGGGTTGGATAGGTTCTCCCTCGAAATTACAAATTGCGTAGGATTTTTCGCACCATTGACGGTCCTTCGTACAAGAAACCTGTCCATACTTGAACAAGATTAGCGCCGGCTTCTAATTTCTCTTTGGCATCCGCACCTGTAAACACACCACCTACAGCAATGATTGCCACATCTTTATGAAGTTTTGAACGCAGGTACCTAACCACCTCTGTACTTCTTTCGCGTAGAATTTTACCACTCAAACCACCTGCGCCTATGGCATCGATCTTTTGAGCGCTAGCTTTTAAGCCCTCACGAGAAATGGTAGTATTCGTGGCAACTACACCATCAAGATTTAAGCTGTTAATGATGTCTATAATATCATCAAGCTGACCCTCAGTAAGATCCGGCGCAATTTTTAGTAACAAAGGCTTTGCGCCAAGCTCGTTGTTCTTTGATTGGACCGCTTTCAAAAGCTTGGTAAGAGGTTCTTTTTCCTGCAGTTCACGGAGGTTTGGCGTATTAGGGGAACTAACGTTAACCACAAAATAATCAACCACAGGATGCAACGCCTCCACGCCCAATAGATAGTCGTTTAGTGCCTCCTCATTCGGTGTTACTTTGTTCTTACCGATGTTACCTCCGATGACAATGTCGGTTTTCTTCTTTTGCAAACGCAGCACTGCTTCATCCAACCCACCATTGTTGAAGCCCATTCTGTTAATCACTGCCTCATCCTCCACAAGGCGGAATAATCTAGGTTTGGGGTTTCCAGGTTGTGCTTTAGGCGTAAGCGTACCTATTTCGATGAAACCGAAACCAAAACTTGCCAATTCATTGTAGAGTTTGGCATCTTTATCAAAACCAGCAGCAAGGCCTATGGGATTTCTAAAACGTAAACCCATTACTTCCGTTTCCTTGCCTTTTAACGAACCGAAAAAGGCATTAGCCAAAGCACTAATACCGGGAATTTTAAAGGCCCATTTCAACGAGGTAAAGGTGAAATGATGCGCCTGCTCAGCGTTCATCGTAAAGAGGACGGGACGTATGATGCTTTTGTACATGCTAATATGATTTCAATCGAGCCAAATCACGTTTGGCATCTTTGTCTTTTAGTGACTGGCGTTTATCGTAATTTTTCTTGCCTCGAGCAACGGCAATGTTGAGCTTGACCCAACCTTTTTCAGAAATAAACAGTTTCGTAGGTACGATTGTAATCCCCTGATCTTTAACTGCTTTCTCAATCTTGTCCAACTCGCGTTTGCTCAAGAGCAGTTTGCGCTCACGAATGGGGTCATGATTATATATGTTACCATGTGACCATTCTGCCACATTCATGCCTTTGATAAATAACTCGCCTTCGGTTAAATAGCAGTAGGCTTCAGCGATGGAGGCCTTGCCCATGCGAATGCTTTTCACCTCAGTACCTACCAGCTGCATCCCAGCAGTATAGGTATCCAACCATTCATAGTCGAATTTGGCGCGTTTATTTTTGATCTCAATGGATTTCATACCGCAAAGGTACGTCACTCGCGGTCTTTAAGCATGGGAACGAAGGCTGCATCTCCCAACACCTTTTGAACAAAGGTGCCATCTGCTTTCTTTTTGATTCGGACCATTTTTTGACTGCCTTCCCCTACCGGAATGATCATGATTCCCCCAGGGACCAATTGGCCCAACAACGCCTTCGGAACATACGGCGCGCCACAGGTGACAATGATTCGATCAAAGGGCGCGAATACGGGCATTCCTTTAAATCCGTCTCCGTACTTCATTTCAGCACGATAGCCTAAGGTGTCGAGCATTCCTTTAGAAAAATCAAACAACTCCTTTTGACGTTCTATGGTGAACAACTTAACACCAAGCTCACAAAGCACAGCTGCTTGATAACCACTTCCTGTGCCTATTTCCAAAACCTTCATACCCGGCTCTACTTCTAACAGTTCTGACTGCCATGCTACCGTAGAAGGATGACTAATGGTTTGATCCGCGGCGATGGGAAATGCCTTATCCTGGTAGGCATGTTGATGAAACCCGCTTTCCAGAAACCAATGCCGTGGGATCTTATTCATAGCATTCAACACGACAGGACCTGCCAATCCTTTGTCTTTTAAAGCATTGCAAAGGATGGCTCTTTGGCCTTGATGTATGGAGGAATCAATGAATTTCACAATTGGAAATTACTGCCAACTCCTTCCCGTTTCATTCTAATACAGCGTTGTTTTTAACAAATTGCTTTTGCGTTCCATTAACTACCTTTGATGCCCATGAAAAACCCGTTACGCTTGGCCTTTGCCGTATTGATTGGAGCTATACTCTCGAGTTGTGACCTCAATCCAGCGCCAGAAATTGCGTATCTCGAGGTTGAGGACATGCAGGTCAATGCGAAGAATGATGAGGGCACATCTTCGTCCAAGCTAACTACATTATGGATTGAACAGGATGGTGAGCAGATCGGTGCCTTTACGCCACCATGCCGTATTCCTGTCTATGCTAGAGAGAATTCTACGGTCCGATTCATTCCTGGCATCAACCTCAATGGTGCATTCTCGCAACGCAATCAATATGAAATGCTAAGCCCGAATGCTGTGGAATGGGACTTACAGCCAGGGAGTACAAAATTGGTCGCCCCAATCCGGACTACCTTCGAATACAATCCAAACTACACACTAGAAATCCTTGAAGATTTCGACGATGTCGGCCTGAATTACGTGCATACGGTCAAGAGTGATACCGTTTTATTGTTAACCGATATGGCGGGTGAAGCTTTTGAGCATCCAGGTGAATGGCCCAACAAAAGCGGCAAATTTGTTTTACCTCCCTCAACCCGTGGTGAGTTCAAAACATTAAAAGCATTTGAGCTGCCGAAATTTGGTGCTAATGTTTGGATGGAAATAAATTATAAGACGGATGTTGCTTTGACCTTTGGTATATATGCGAATGAGCAACTTCAGAGCATACAAGCACCGGTGGTAACGCTTTTTCCTAACGATGAATGGAATAAAGTATATATCAATCTCGTTACTGAGGTTAGCGGTTACCCCAATGCCATAGATTACAACCTTTTCTTCGGAAGCATAAACACTTCTGAGGATACGACAACAACGTATATCGATAACATTAAACTGCTGTATTGAGCGCATCTAAACGCATAGAAAAAATTCAGTTTAAGCTGTACCTCTGCTTTGATTTCCTCAGTGGATTCGCAGCTTATGCAGCACTGCACATGGTTCGAAAAGTGTTCGTGGAACCCCAAAAGTTCGGGCAAGATGTAGCCATCAAATTGGATACTAAATTTTGGGTTGGTGCGGTCGCCACGAGTTTAATCTTCATGGCCATTAGCGGACTTAGCGGTGTGTATCGAGATTTAAGCCGGAAAAGTAGAATTGCTCTGGTATTCAACACCTTTGGAGGTGTACTCATCACTTCTATGGTATTGTTCTTTTCTATACTTCTCGATGATATCGTAGAGTCGTATAACCAATACTACATCACCCTTGGCTCCTACAGTGCGACACTGCTCTTTTTCAGCACATCCTTTCGATTGGTATGGAGCACACGAGTACGAAACTTGATCGATAAGAAAAAGCTCACTTTTCCTACGCTACTTATAGGTTCAGGAAAAGAAGCCGCAGATTTATTGGCTACGTTCACAAAGGATCGCAGCAAGGGATATGATTTTAAAGGGTACTTATCATTAGATGGAGAAACTACAGACGATCGAATCAAAGCAATTCCCTATTTAGGTACATCGAACCAACTGCTTGATCTCTTGAACGATAACGATATTGATGACGTAATCATCGCCATTCCTTCTGGAAATAGCGACCTGATTGCGCGTATGGTAAGTACAATAGAGAACGTAAATGTGCGTATTCATGTGCTTCCAAACGTATTCAGCATCATATCTGGGCAGGTTCGGATGGAAAGCCTAGGACGCTCTTTGATAGAAGTTAAACGAGAGCTAATAAAGCCTCATGTCGCTTTTTTCAAGCGGTCATTTGACATCGTTGTCGCTGCTTTATTATTGATCCTCTCCTCACCCTTCGTCTTGTTCTCAATGCTGATGATTGCCGTTGGATCAAAGGGACCAATTTTCTACACCCAAGAACGATTAGGTAAGCACGGTAAGACCTTTAGAATTATCAAACTGCGCTCCATGTATCAGGATGCTGAAGCTCAGGGCCCTCAATTAAGTAGTGAAGAAGATCCACGCATCACCCCATGGGGACGAACCATGCGTAAATTCCGTTTGGATGAAATGCCCCAATTCTACAATGTCCTTCGTGGAGACATGAGTATTGTAGGCCCACGTCCTGAACGGAAATATTATTTTGATCAGATTATTGAGGCTGCGCCGCAATACAGGTACCTCCTTCGAGTCAAACCTGGAATCACTTCATGGGGAATGGTGAAGTTCGGATATGCTGAAAATGTAGACGAAATGTTGGAACGCGCACGTTACGACCTCATTTACACGGAAAACATCACCATCCTTAATGATATCAAGATCCTCTTCTATACCTTAGTCATCGTCCTGCAAGGACGTGGCAAATAGCATTAAAAAGAACCACAAACCCTTATAAATGAAGAATATCACAGTAATTGGTGCGGGAACTATGGGCAATGGAATTGCACATGTTTTTGCACAGAGCGGCTTCAATGTTAGCTTATTCGATATCAGCGCAGAAGCGCTCGAGCGTGCGGTCGCTACCATCGGCAAGAACATGGACCGTCAAGTGGCAAAAGAACTCTTGACAGAAGCACAGAAATCGGAAGCACTAGCGCGTCTAACCACAGGGACAGACCTTAAAGTCGCGGTCTCAAACGCAGATCTTGTTGTGGAAGCTGCCACTGAAAACACCGACATTAAATTCCAGTTGTTCAAGGATTTGGACGCCATGGCCCCAAAAGCCTGTATTTTAGCTTCTAACACCTCATCCATCTCTATTACGAAGATTGCTGCTCAAACCAACCGCCCTGATAAGGTCATAGGCATGCACTTTATGAATCCAGTACCGGTCATGAAGTTGGTCGAGATTATAAACGGATACAGTACCTCCGAGGCGACCACTGCCGCAGTAGTTGAAATGAGTCAATCATTGGGGAAAGTTCCAGTTAGCTGTAACGACTATCCAGGATTTGTAGCGAACCGTATCCTCATGCCAATGATCAACGAAGCTATTATTGCGTTGCACGAAGGTGTTGCTGGCGTTGAAGAGATTGACACTATCATGAAGCTTGGAATGGCTCATCCTATGGGACCACTTCAGTTGGCTGATTTTATAGGCCTGGATGTTTGTTTAAGCATCTTGAACGTCCTTTATGACGGGCTTGGAAACACGAAATATGCCCCTTGCCCATTGCTGGTAAACATGGTTACCGCAGGCAAGAAAGGTGTGAAATCAGGAGAAGGATTCTACGATTACGCTGCGGGACTTAAAAACGCCGTGGTTAGTAACCAATTCAAATAACGATTAACTCAACTCACTATGAAAATTCAAACGCTCGCAGCAGCACTTTTCATATCTACCGCATCATTCGGCCAGGTAGATTTGATCAATAAAGTAAAAGATAATGGTGCAGATGCGCCATTAGGTTACGAATGGGAAACCATTGTCGATATTGAAGCAACGCCTGTAAAAAACCAAGGCGCCTCAGGAACTTGTTGGTCGTATGCAACTACCTCATTCGTTGAAAGTGAAATGATTCGCATGGGCAAAGAACCCATCGACATCTCAGAGATGTATACGGTACGTAAGGTCTACCAAGACAAAGGCGAAAAATACGTTCGTTTGCACGGCTACTTAAACTTCGCGCAAGGTGGTGCACTACCAGATGTCATGTACGTGATTAAAAAATACGGTGCAGTTCCACAGGAAGTCTACAGTGGATTGAACTATGGCAGCGAAATCAACCGTCACGGCGAGATGGAAGCTGCATTGAAAGGTATTGTAGATGCAGTCATTGATAATAAAAACGGTAAGTTGTCTACAAGCTGGAAAAAAGGATTCGACGGCGTTTTAGATGCTTATCTAGGTGAGGAACCTGCTCAGTTTGGCTACAACGGAAAAACATATACACCCCGCACCTTTGCTGATGAGGTCATTGGTATTAATCCAGATGATTATATCCAACTCACCTCATGGACGCATCACGATATGTACGCGCCTTGCCAAATTCAAGTACCGGATAACTGGACTTGGGGAACTTCCTACAACTTGCCTATCGATGAAATGATGGAAGCCATCAATACTTCACTTCAAGAAGGCTATCCTGTAGCTTGGGCATGTGATGTAAGCGACAAGGGATTCTCTATCAAGAATGGTATTGCAGTGATGCCTAACCAGAGCTGGTCTGATATGACTGCTGAAGAAGCTCAAGCAGTATATGCAGGCCCACACGAAGAGGCCGAAATCACTCAAGAAATGCGTCAAGAGCAGTACGATAACTACCTCACACAAGATGACCATGGTATGGTAATCCAAGGAATGGTTAAGGATCAAGATGGCAATATCTTCTATATCGTTAAGAATTCTTGGGGTGATATCCCGAACGATTACCGTCCAGGGTATTTATATGCTTCTGAAAGCTATGTGCGCTTAAGAACCATTAGTGTAATGATGCACGAAGAATCCATAGCGAAGTCAATGAAAAAGAAACTGAATCTGTAAAAAGATTCATTGCGATGAATGAGCCGCTTACCCTTGGGTGAGCGGCTTTTTTTGTACCCGTTGAGAAACGATAGAAACCACAACTGCAATACACATCCCCAGGACTGCTCCCGCCATCACATCGGTAATCCAATGCGCCATGAGGTAAACTCTAGAAAGTGCTACTGCTATTGCGCAGAATACCGCGAACAGTTGGATTGCTGGTCGGCGCCACTGCAATGCAATAAGCGTAAAAAACACAAAAGCAGTGGTTGTGTGACCACTCGGAAAAGCGAAGTGTAGCGGAAGTTCAAGATCAGCGGCCAATTGTGTTTGGCTCCACTCAATAACTGCCATAGGTCGTGGTGATGGTGCGAAGACGAGCTTTTTTAATAATTGGACCAGAACGCTCGATAGAATACCGGCAGCGAGGAATTCTCCTGCTCGATGCCATTGTCGCTGAATTGAATAAGCGATTATAACAAAGACGAACATAGGTCCCTCACCCCAGCCAGTTATAAATCCCATCAAATCATACCCTCTTGGTGAATACCACGCTTGGTGCAACGCTAATTGGGCTTCAACTTTTGATGGAAAAAAGGATAAAAAAATCCCGCAGACCATTATGAAAAGGACTGCGGGTATAGTGTAATATGGTATGTTCTTCATTACGCTCCTATGGTATGGGCTAGCTCATTTATTTGACTGTCCCACAACTGCTTAGCTTCGTCTAGTTCATCCTCCTCTGCAAAGTCAGTAACGATGACAGAAGTATCATGTGTAATGGCATCAACTTCAATTCTGAACTCGAAGTAAGTATCCAAGCCATCTTCTTCGTCATTGAGCCAGCGGAATCGAACCATTTTGTCTTGCTGCTTCTTCAATAGTCTCGCCTGCTCTTCTGAGCCGTCCCAGAAAAAAGTAAATAATTCGGTACGCGAATTCACATCATCGCAGAACCATTCACTCAATCCAGAAGGTGTACTTAAAAAAGGAAAGAGCATCTTAGGGGACGCACGAAGCGGGAATTCTAATTCAAATTTTACTTTATCCATGACTTGATTTATAGTTTTCGCAATATAATACGCCAACCGAAATTTCCAAGTTTTTGAGTGAAATCCTATGCTTTTTTTAACACTCGCAGATTTTACTATTTTCCAGTGATTTTCAATCAGCACTCATGAACTCGAACAAATCCATCTTTACCCAAGCTATTATTTGGGTTGCCGCTCTTGGCTACTTTGTAGATATCTACGATCTCTTACTCTTCAGTATCATCCGCATACCATCTCTAGAATCCATTGGTGTTGAGAATGTTACAGACGTAGGGCTTTTGATTTTGAATACCCAGATGTTCGGTTTATTGCTCGGAGGAATCCTATGGGGAGTGCTCGGTGATCGATTAGGCCGTACACGTGTATTATTTCTTTCAATTGCTCTCTATTCAATAGGCAACATTATGAATGGGTTTGTACAAACCGGGATGCAATACGCAGTGATACGATTTATCGCGGGAATAGGTCTTGCCGGAGAATTGGGGGCAGGTATCACTCTAGTTAGTGAACTATTGCCAAAGGAGAAACGCGGCTTAGGCACTTCAGTTGTTGCCGGAGTTGGGCTTACTGGCGCTGTGGTCGCTTTTTTCATCGCGCAATGGTTTGATTGGCGTACATGCTACTTCATCGGTGGAGGCTTAGGCATATTGCTCTTGTTTATGAGGCTTAGTGTGTTTGAAAGTGGCTTGTTTGAAAAAGTTGAAAAGAATACAGCAGTGGTTCGAGGCAACTTTTTGATGCTTTTCAATAAACGAGAGCGCTTCATGCGCTACCTACGCAGTATACTCATAGGCTTGCCTACATGGTTTGTAGTGGGTATACTCATTAGTTTCTCCCCTGAATTTGCGCGACAACTTGGCATTGAAGAGACCATAGATCCCGGAATGGGCATTATGATCTCCTATAGCGCTATCGCAGTAGGCGATGTCGTTATCGGGCTTCTTTCTCAAAAGCTGCAATCCAGAAAAAAGGCGATGCATATTTTCTATGGCATTACCATTGTGGGTATGCTACTCTTTTTCACAGCCTCCTCTGCCCTACAACTATACATTTCAACCGGGATCATGGGATTCGGCACTGGATTCTGGGCCGTATTTGTGACCATTGGTGCAGAAAATTTTGGGACCAATTTAAGAGCGACGGCAGCGACCACAATACCCAACATGGTTCGTGGATCCCTAAATGGGATTTCAGCCATTTTCCTAGGCTTGGGTTCATACCTCTCCTACGTTGGCAGTGGCATCACTACCGCAATCATCGTTATGGCCATTACCTATTGGGCCATTTCTGGATTAAACGAAACCTTCGGCCGCGATTTAGATTTTATTGAAGAGTAGCCTTGTTCTTCGTTCGGCGTTCAAATACATGCTATTTTAGACGCATAAGTATAATCTCGAAATGAAACGAACGCTGGCGGCCGTTGTATTAACGATGCTTTGTGCCTTTTCTACAAAAGGACAGATCGCCATCAATGAGTTCAATTCAAAAAAGGGTTTCATTGACGAGTTTGGAGAGGAAGAAGATTGGGTAGAAATCATCAATACTTCGGGGGATTCCCTTGAAATAGGGAAGTACTTTTTGAGTGATAAGCCAAACAATCTTGATAAATGGGCTTTGCCTGATGTTGTCTTACCTGCTGATGGCATACTATTAATCTGTGCTTCAGGACGAGAGAACCACCGCTATCCCAATCATTGGGAAACGCTGGTTAAAGCAGAAAGTATCTGGAGGTACTGGAGCGGTGTGAATGCACCACCAGCGAATTATTCGCAATGGAATGAGCTGGGATATAATGACCAAAATTGGCCACAAGGCGCGGGCAGCATAGGCTATGGCGATAATGATGACAATACCATCATCAGTGCAACCCCTTCAATCCTCATGCGTCGTGAATTTGTTGTGGCCGATACTGCGGATATCACGCATCTAATTATGCATGCGGACTATGATGATGCTTTCATCGCCTATTTAAACGGTGTGGAAATCATGCGCTCAGAAAACATAGTTACTAATCCTGCATACAACGAGTTCGCGACTGTTGAACGTGAGGCCCTAATGTATGCTGGGGGCGCTCCTGAATCACTCCTTCTTGATCAGGATCTCGTTAAAAATGTGCTACAGGCAGGTACAAACGTCTTGGCGGTTCGTGTGCACAACGCCTCAGCGAATTCATCTGATCTCACCAGCAAGTTTTACTTAAGCGCTGGAATTAACACATCAACATTCACGTACGATTTACCACCTCTTTGGTTCGTACCTCCAACGGTCTATCCCCATGCGGATTTCAAACTCTCTGCTGGAGAAACCATTATTATCAGTGATACCAATTCTGTTGTTATCGATAGCATTGGTATTCCTTCCGACCTAAATGCCTCCCTGAGCAAGGGACGTACGCCGGATGGAACCGGGAATTGGTGCTACTTCACTACCCCTACTCCAGCCGCACCAAATGGCACCAGTACGTGCTATTCTCATATCGTTCAAGACCCTGTGGTTGACTTGCCGTCTGGATTTTATAGCTCATCTAACAATGTGTATATCACGACTGCAACCGGTGCCACTTCTTATTTTACAACAAATGGCGATGTACCAGATCAAAATGACAATGTTGTTAATGGGCCAATTTTAATTACGGAAACCAGCGTATTAAGCGTTCGGTCCTTCAGTAATTCAGGACAAGGACTGCCTAGCAAAACCATCGACCGTACCTACCTCATTGACGAGGACAACCACGACCTTCCTGTTGTTTCTATAATCACTAATGAGGACCACCTATGGGACTGGAACTCGGGCATTTATGTCATGGGGCCGGGCGCTAGTACCACCTACCCCTATTTTGGGAGTAATTTTTGGCAGCCATGGTCGCGTAAGTCACGCATGGAGTTCTTTGATGGAGACCAATTAAAGCAATTCGAGGCCGAATTTGATTTAGAGATTCATGGGGGCTGGTCTCGTGCTGAGCCGCAGAAGTCATTCCGAGTAGATATGAAATCTGAATACACTGGGGATGTTGAATATGCTTTGATCGAGCGCAAACCAAAGATCGAATCATATAACAACTTCAACCTTAGAAATGGCGGTCAGCATGGGATAACGAACAGGATTCAAGATGCTATTATCAGTCGATTAGCCGATGGTACAAACATCGACCGAATGGGCTATGAGGCTTGTATTGTCTATTTAAATGGTGCGCCGTGGGGACTCTATGGGATACGCGAAAAGATGGACGAACACTATATTGAAAGCAACCACGGTATAGATAAGGATAATGTCGAGTTATTGAATCCTTACGGGGCTTTGGTAGGAAGTACGCTACATTTTGACGAGAGTCAAAGTCAATTGCTAGGTACAAGCACTTCAAGTCCTCAATTCATGGAGCTTTTCCGATCGCGCTTTGATGTCGAGAATTACATCGACTACTTTGTATTCGAGACCTACATCCAAAATAGAGATTGGATGGGCATTGATTGGGGACTGAACAACACAAAGTTATGGCGTCCCGACACTGTTGGTGGGAAGTGGCGTTATATGCTTTATGATACAGATTTTGCCTTCGGATTATATGGAGGCAATGTCTATGTGAATTACATTAATCGGGCACGTAATCCTTCCTATCCCAACCAACACTCGCAACTTTTTAATCATGTTTTGGGAAATCAAGAATTCAAATGCCAATTCACGAATCGCTACAACGACCTAATAAACACCACCTTTCAATCGGCGAACTTTAACGCAGTAACTGATGAGCTTAAGGCTACGCTAGGTCCGGCTATTCCGGATCATGTATCGACGTGGAGCAACCAGATGGGGCCCTACTCCTATTCGTACTGGCTGAACTCCGTAAATGGTCTGAAGAGCTACAATAGCGCACGCATTACGACGGCACGACAGCATTTAAATCAAAGTTTATCGTTAAACGGAGCTAAAGAAGTTTCCTTGGGGGTTTATCCCGCGCAATCTGGTCGCATTACATTGAATTCTATCACTCCGCAGCTTCCGTGGGAAGGAATTTACCATGGTGCGTGTCCCATAACCGCCCAGGCTATTCCTGAGTTTGGCTACCTCTTTTCGCATTGGTATTCGAATGAAGCTAATTACAACAACCTCGAGGAGGATTCTATTACGGTCTCACTCGATATGAACACGGAGTTGACGGCTCATTTCGAATTGTGTGAAGAGGTGGTTTCGCTCTCCATAGGCACGGATGAGGTTAAGTTGTTCGCAAACGTATCTCAACCCGTTGAGGTTAGCCAGTATAATTGGACCCTAAACGGGATCGCAGTATCCACAGACTCGATGCTTTACAATCCGGCTAATGGTCAATACCAGCTGACCATCAGATTTGATTCGTGTGAGATTGTTTCTTCCATACTCACAGTTGATAATGAGTCATATAGCATTTTAACCTTCCCCAACCCTACAAGAGATCTACTGCGAGTTCAATTCGTTCTTGAGACTATTGAGGATTTAGAAGTCGGCTTGTATTCAACAAATGGACAACTGCTTTGGCGTGAACAACGTGAGGCCTTTGTAGGGCAATACAATGAAAGCATATCACTCTCTCATTTAGCTAAGGGCATCTATATTCTTAGGGCCACCACGGCCACCCATCAGTATGCTGAAAGAATCGTTAAGATTGATTAAGGGCAACAAAAAAGCCCCGATGCAAACATCAGGGCTTTTTTTGTAGCGAGAGAGAGACTTGAACTCTCGGCCTCCGGGTTATGAATCCGACGCTCTAACCAGCTGAGCTACCTCGCCATTTGTGGGGTGCAAATATAATCACCTCGACAAAATATAAAAGCGTTTTTTGTGATTTTAAGCATGTAAATAGATGCATAAAATTTTTACAGTGTAGCGATAAACTGTTTTAGCCTGGAATAGTTAAAAGAGAAACGAAAATCAGACAAATGG
>CAJXTR010000002.1 GCA_913060465.1 uncultured Cryomorphaceae bacterium
CAAAGGTTTTTGATAAAGACACAGAAGTAAAAACCACCTTCAACGAGGTCGCCGGAATGACCGGAGCCAAAGAAGAGGTGCTTGAGATTGTAGACTTCCTTAAAAACCCAAAGAAATACACTGAGCTCGGTGGGCGTATCCCCAAAGGCGTCATGCTTTCAGGGCCTCCGGGAACGGGTAAAACCCTACTTGCAAAAGCTGTTGCCGGTGAGGCAAAAGTTCCATTCTTTTCTTTGAGCGGGTCCGATTTCGTTGAAATGTTCGTAGGTGTAGGTGCATCACGCGTTCGCGACCTTTTCAAACAGGCAAAAGAAAAATCACCTTGTATCATCTTTATCGATGAAATCGACGCCATCGGTCGCGCCCGCGGTAAAAACAACTTTACCGGAGGAAACGACGAACGTGAGAATACATTGAACCAACTCCTGACCGAAATGGACGGTTTTGGCACCAATGAGCACGTCATCGTCATGGCAGCCACGAACCGTGCAGATATCCTTGACCGTGCATTAATGCGCGCAGGACGTTTTGATCGCATCATATACGTTGATCTTCCTGAGCTCAACGAACGCGAGGACATCTTCAAAGTACACCTCAAAGGCATCAAAACAGATGATACCGTTGATGTAAAACTTTTGAGCAAGCAAACACCAGGTTTCTCTGGTGCCGATATTGCTAATGTTTGTAACGAAGCAGCCCTGATCGCAGCTCGTAAAGGAAACAAGCACGTAGGCAAACAAGATTTCCTCGATGCTGTAGACCGTATCGTTGGTGGTTTGGAAAAGAAAACCAAGATCATTACTCCGCAAGAGAAAAAAGTCATTGCCTACCACGAAGCAGGGCATGCAGCGGTAAGCTGGTTGCTTGAGCATGCTGCTCCTTTAGTGAAGGTAACTATCGTGCCACGTGGCCGCTCTTTGGGCGCTGCATGGTATTTACCGGACGAGCGTCAAATCACCACAACAGAACAGATGTTGGATGAAATGGCTGCTACTATGGGTGGACGTGCCGCGGAGCACGTGGTGTTCAACAAAATCTCAACGGGCGCATTGAGTGACTTGGAAAAAGTAACCAAGCAAGCTCGTGCCATGGTAACCATCTACGGTTTGAACGACGAGCTCGGGAACATCACCTACTACGATAGCCAAGGCCAGAGCGAGTACATGCAGAAGCCGTATTCTGAAAATACCGCTGAGAAAATTGATAAAGAGATCTCTAAAATCATCGAGGGCCAGTACCAACGTGCCATTCAATTACTCGAAGACAACAGAGAAAAGCTAGATCAACTTGCACAACTCCTCCTTGACAAAGAAGTAATCTTCAAAGACAATGTGAAAGAGATCTTTGGTGCCCGTCCTTGGGATAAGGAAGAAGAAACTAAAGCAGAGGAAACTCCTGTTGAGGAAAAAGCAGCTTCCGAAACAAACACAGAAGGTGGCTCGACTCCGGAAAAGGTGGAAGAATCTAACGATACTTCACCATCCGCCAGCGCGGAAGCAACACCGGAAGATTCTTCAGAAAAGTCAGAAGAATAACCCTTTTTGATTCGAAATCGAGAAAACCGCGCCCTTGGGCGCGGTTTTTTGTTGATAGCTATGCCGCGCGGGCATTATTATTTGGAATGCCGTGCTTACTTTTGGAGTAGCACTCGTTTATATGGCCAATCAAAAAGGTTTTTTCTCAAAGCTGAAAAGCAGCCTCTTGGGTTCCTCGAAGACAGAAGAAGAGGAGCGCGGAAAGTTTGCACCGAAGGAAGAGCTTCCTTTGGATGAAAAATTTGTTGCGCAATTCACCGAAGGCGGTGGAAACTTCATGTATTGCTTGAGCAAGGAAGAGGCCGTTGAAGGGTTGCACCAATACATGGATGACCAGGCGTGGAAGGGTGTTTTTATTTCGACACCGGCTTTGGCGGGGTTTGAAAACGATCTTAAAATAGGCACCACCTTTGAGAATGATGGCCAGTACCCTGTTGTATTGAGCGGTTGTGAAGCCTTGATTGCCTTTAACGGTGGAATTATGATTCATTCACACCACACAGGCGGGCGAAAATTGGGCGACCTCCCTAAAAATCATATACTCATTGCCTACACCTCGCAGATTGTTGCGAACCTCCGTGATGGCATGACCGCAATTAATCAAAAGTACCGCGACGAACGTCCGAGCAATATTTCAGTGATTCGAGCACCGCATGATCAGTCCGTTGAGCTTGCATCCGCTGATCCAAACAAAGGCAGAACGGTATTTCTCATCCTTATCGAAGACGAAGCCTAATGGGTAAGCGTGCACTTTTTGGCATTCTATATGCCGGTGGATTGATAGGGATCTTTGGGTTTACACCTTTTGGCACTTACCTACTGGCCATATTCACCTTGTTGCTGCTTAATGAGGTGGCAAAAATCCTGGATGTTCAAAGTAGATTTCCCCTACTGGCTTTTGCCTCTATCTTTTTGATGTTTGGTGCAGTTGGTAATTGGGGCGGTCCTGAGGAAATTATTAGTTCAACACTTGCCATTGGCATAATGATGGTGCTCGCACTTTTGCGCGCAGAGCGCCCGGCGCATGAAATGCGCCGTGGCTTGTTTGCACTAGCCTATGTGTTTCTGCCTATGGCACTCATCATTCAAACGGCCCGGGACTTTTCTGAGTTAATTCTATTCATCTTTACGATGATTTGGGCTTCGGACACCTTTGCTTATTTGGCTGGGCGATCGTTCGGGAAGCGGCCGTTTGCGCCGAAGTTGAGTCCTAAAAAGACCATTGAGGGCTTTGCTGGAGGCGTCGTGGGAACGATCGCAACTGGTTTTGGCGTGAACTATTATTGGGACTTGCTCGATATGGATGTGGCGTTGGTATTGGCCGCTGTGGTAGCTGTTGTTGCACCATTCGGGGATTTAGTTGCTTCGTCCTTAAAACGCGAAGCTGATGTGAAAGATTCCGGTGTATTTTTGCCCGGTCACGGAGGCGCGCTGGATCGATTGGACAGCTTCCTCACCGCGGCACCTATAGCGATACTCATTTATCAATACATGATATGAAACTACATAGAGAAGGTAAAGGCACCCTAGCCGTTGTATTTCTTGCACTCCTCCTGATCAATAGCCTGGTACAATGGGCTACGGATTTGGCATGGTTGGAATTTACGGTGCTCGGCCTGAGCGTTGTTGTTTATGCTATTGTGGTCCAATTTTTCCGCAATCCAACACGCACCATCACTATCAATCCGAAAGGCATGCTTTGCCCAGCGGATGGAAAGGTTGTAGTCATTCAGGAAGTTTTTGAAGATGAGATCTTAAAGGACAAGTGTATTCAAATGTCCATTTTCATGTCGCCGTTCAATGTGCACGTAAACCGCTACCCACTTGGTGGCAAGGTCAAGGAGGCCATTTACCACCCAGGAAAATTCTTGGTGGCATGGCACCCAAAAAGCTCAACGTTGAATGAGCGTACTACCGTTGCAGTAGAAAATGAAAACTGGGGAACGGTGGTGTTCCGTCAAATCGCTGGGGCACTCGCACGTCGCATCGTGATGTACGCAAAGCAAGGTGATATGGCTGCCCAAGGATCAGAATTTGGCTTCATTAAATTCGGATCTCGTGTGGATCTATTCTTGCCGCTGGACAGCGACATCAAAGTAAAAGAAGGTGATGTTGTTAAGGGCGGTATTACCGTGCTAGCAACCCGCAACGCCTAACTTCACTAGGAACTTTAGGACTGAAGGGATTTAACCCAATCAAGAACTAATTCGAATTGTTCGGCCTTGGTGATATCGCTATTGTCTAAGGTGCGTGCATCTTGGGCTGCAATCAGAGGAGAATCGGCCCGCTCCATATCTGCCTTATCACGAGATTGAAGGTTGTCTAAGACCTCAGCCACCGTCCAATGCTGCCCTTTAGCGGCCAATTCCTGTTGGCGACGTTCAGCGCGTACCTGATCCGATGCCGTCATAAAGATTTTCAGTTCCGCATCGGGGAATACAACCGTACCGATATCTCGGCCATCCATCACGACACCACCGTTGCGGCCCATGGCCTGTTGGAGTGCCACAAGGTGGCGACGCACAGGAACGAGCTTCGCAACATGACTAACCACATTGCTAACCTCCATGGTGCGGATTTCCTCTTCTACGCGTTCACCATTTAAATGAGTGGCGTTGATGCCTTGGCCGTCGAGCTCAAAAGAGATGTGTACGTTATCCAATGAATCGTTAATCTCAGATTCCTGACATCCCGCCGACGCGCTCACCCAGCCATTGCGCAAGGCATAAAGCGCGACCGCTCTATACATCGCTCCTGAATCCACATAGATGTATCCCAAAGCTTTGGCCAATTCCTTGGCTAAGGTGCTTTTTCCAGTGGAACTGTGACCGTCAATGGCGATGGTAAGTGGTTTAGACATGAGGCTATAGGTTGAGCCCCAAAGATAGGGTATTCATGCGGCCTGCGACGCTGCGGAGCTCATTTGCAAAGTGCAATTGGAACTTATTGAAATACAGACCCGCACCTAATGTAAAACCACCGGAAGTACGACGCTCCGGCAGGCTCATCTCGAATTGTCTTCTAAAATTATAGCCTAGCATTAGGTGCAAACGCTGCGTCGGGGTGAATTCTAATGAACCGCTCACATGACGCATGGCGAGATTGAGCAGAGACATGTCCAATTGCGTGGTTGCGCCTGTGACTGGGTCAACCGTTACAAAGTTTGGATCGTCGTAGCCCAAGTTTGGGCGTTGGAGCTGGTCGAATACAAAAGTCCATCGGAATGGAGCGTGGGCCAATTTATCCCCAACAGCAATGAGTACATTCGTTGGCAAGGGCTCATATGTACCCCCAAAAGTAGTTAGCTGCGTACCTAAATTCTTAACCATCAAAGCAACCTTTGGCCCAGCCTCGCCTTCATACATCGCAACTGCATCAGTGGCAACGGCCCAGCTTTGATAACTCTCATAAGTACCATTGACCAATTTTGCCGTTGCCCCGATACGCACAGGACCTAAGCGCACCACCTCTGTTCCAGCGGTAAAAGCAATATCACCTGCGTAAAATGTTCCTTGCGGATTTCCCCACTGGTCTGTTCCGCCAAAAACACCGTATTGGATGGTTTGCGCGCCTACGATTACGTGGCGGCCTTTGATATCAAAACTGTAACTGCCCTGAAGTAGCTGAATGCCTTGTCCAAGCGACCCGGAACTCATTTCGAGCTGGTGGCGCGAAGAATCGGTCAATAGCAAGGGATTTTGAACAGCAAAAGCAGCGACTTTCCCTTCGTGCAGGTAGGCCGCATTGCCCAAAGCCGAAGCCCCCGCAAAGACCGAACGGTCAAGGAAAGTAAAAACGCTTGTACCTCCACTTTGCGCAAACAACGCAGAGGTCCAAAACAATGCTATGAATAAAGATCTAATCAACGCTTTACCGGTGCAGGAAATTCCCATTTCTTGGGAGACTTCACCTTCTGGTCTAAGATAGCCAAATCCAACACTTCTTCCATAGCACTCACATAATGGAAGGTCATGCCTTTTACATAATGTGCTTCGATCTCCTCAATGTCTTTGCGGTTCTTTTCACAAAGAATAATAGTGTTGATTTTCGCTCGCTTCGCTGCAAGAATCTTTTCCTTGATACCTCCTACCGGTAAAACCTTTCCTCTCAAAGTTATCTCACCCGTCATCGCGAGTTTCGGCGCGACTTTCTTTTGGGTGAACAAACTCACCAAGGCTGTCAACAAAGTAATCCCTGCAGATGGCCCGTCCTTAGGAATGGCACCTTGCGGTACGTGAATGTTGATATCATAAGAGGTAAAGAGTCTTGCATCTATGCCCAAAGCATCCGCATTACTCTTGATATAGGCCATAGCAATGGTGGCACTCTCTTTCATCACATCACCAAGATTACCGGTGATGATCACTTTTCCATTTCCTTTACTCGCCGAGGTTTCGATGAACAGGATATCACCACCAACGGGAGTCCAAGCTAAACCGGTAACTACACCAGCATGTACATTGCCTTCATAAGCATCACGCTCGCGAGATGGGCCTAGAATGGTTCCCAAATCTTCTGGAGCGATGGTCATATGTTCAACCGTCTCCATCGCAATGTCTTTAGCGGTGTGGCGCACAAGCTTAGCAACTTTCTTGTCGAGGTTACGGACACCGCTTTCACGTGTATATCCTTCTACCAGAGATTTCAATACGGGCTTGCCGATAGCAAATTGCTCCTTCGTTAACCCGTGGTTTTCTAGCTGCTTAGGAACCAAGTGACGCTTCGCGATTTCAACTTTTTCTTCCGTGGTATACCCGGTAACATCAATAATCTCCATACGGTCCAAAAGTGCTGGCTGAATAGCACCTAGATTATTTGCCGTAGCGATGAAGAATACCTTGCTTAGGTCATACCCCATTTCAAGGTAGTTGTCGTAAAAGCTATCGTTCTGCTCAGGATCCAATACCTCAAGCATCGAAGACGATGGATCCCCTCCTACGCCGTAGCTCAACTTATCAATCTCATCAAGAATGAAAACCGGATCGTTAGTGCCCGCCTTCTTCATGTTTTGCAACACTCGACCTGGCATAGCGCCGATGTAGGTTTTTCTGTGGCCTCGAATCTCAGCCTCATCACGCAATCCTCCCAAAGACATGCGAACATATGGACGCCCCAAAGCTTCAGCAACAGATTTACCCAATGAGGTTTTACCAACCCCGGGAGGACCTGCAAGACAGAGAATAGGACTCTTCATATCACCCTTCAACTTGAGAACAGCCAAGTGCTCCAAAATGCGCTCCTTGACTTTCTCTAGACCATAATGATCACGGTCCAATACTTTTTGGGCCTTCTTCAGGTCGATGGTATCATTGCCCGATCCAGCAAATGGAAGGTCGAGCATGAATTCAAGGTAATTTCTTTGAATGGCAAACTCAGGCATTTGCGGGTTCAATCGTTGCAACTTTCTCAACTCTTTATCGAAATGCTCAGCAGATTCTTTACTCCATTTTTTGGCTTTTGCCTTGGCACGCATCTCCTCCACCTCTGTTTCAGAGCTATTTCCTCCCAATTCCTCTTGGATGGTTCTCATCTGCTGGTGCAAGAAATATTCACGTTGTTGCTGATCAAACTCGTGCTTGACCTTGTCTTGAATCTCATTTTTCACCTCGAGCATCTTCAACTCAAGATTCAAACCTTCGAGGACTTTAACCGCACGATCTTTCAAGGACTCAAGTTCTAAGACTTCCTGTTTTTTAGGAAGCTTCATACTGCTATTTGAAGCGATGAAGTTCAACAAGAACGTGTTGCTCCGGATGTTGTCTAGGGCAGCCTGTGCCTCACTCGGGATGTGCGGGCTTTCTTGGATTAATCGCGCCGCAATGTCCTTTATTGAATCTACTAGAATTGGAAACTCAACATCCTCATCCCCAGGTACGAATTCAGGTAAGAATTCCACCTTAGCAATGTTAAATGGCTCGGTTTGTACCCACTCCAAAATACGGAAACGCTTCTTTCCTTGGATAATGATGGTGGTATTTCCATCGGGCATCTTGAAGCTCTTGACGATCTGCGCTAAGGTTCCAATCTGGTACACTTCACTCTGGCTCGGATCCTCCGTATCACCTTCCATCTGGGCCACCATCCCGACGAATTTATCCTTTTCTGAAACGCTCTTGATTAAGCGCAAACTCTTGTCGCGACCTGCAGTTATAGGCGCAACAACGCCTGGAAAGATGACCGTGTTTCTCAACGGAAGAATGGGGAGCAATTCCGGCAGTTGGTCATCATTGATCTCAACTTCTTCGTCCGAAGTCATCAACGGAATAAATTCCGTGTTTTCATCCATTATATCGCTAAGTGACAATCTGTCCATAAGTCTATATCAAAACGTGGTTAGGGGCCAATTTCTGCGACATGCTGTCATTATTGGCCAAAAAAAGGCCGCTCCGTAGGAGGGCCTTATATATGGTTCAAAGGCTGTGCCGAAATTATTGCTCGAAGAATCCGAAGCTCATTCCGAACTTAAACGTTACACTGCCGTCCATGTAGTTGCTCAACGCAGGATTATCAGCTAAATAATCCGCTTCATAGTTGAAGCCTTCAATGTTAGACGCACCGAAACCGTTGTAGTAGATACCTAGGTTGTAAAATGATTTTAGCGAACGACGAATACGCCACCCAAAACCGACTGCGTACGTATAGGTATGTCCAGTCCCGGGATACAAAGCAATGCCATCCGGGTATTGTGCGTTCGTATTCAAATGTGGCTGGTAGGTCAATGCACCAATTCCTGCATGGATAAAAGGCGTGTGGTGGTTGCGCTGGTTGTACTTACCGAACGGAATGAAGTGCACGTTCGTGAATACGTTCACGTTTAATAGATCCGTATCAACTTGATAGTCGCGGTCTGGATTTCCATGCAAATTATCATGGCTGTATACACTTCCGTAGTTCACATCAGCACCGACACTTAATAAACTGCTGAAGTTGTATTTAAGCTGGGTACCCAGGCCAAAACGCGCTTCTTGGGTGAGCGCACTCAAGCTATTGCCATTAACATCACCAAGGTAATTCTGTGTCATCCCGTAGCCACCCAATTCTAAGAAGGCTGTAACTCTTTGGGCATTTGCTGCCGTTCCAAATCCAACTAGTGCCGCAAGTGCAAGGATGTATTTTATCTTCTTCATAATCATTGTGAATCCCTCAAAAATACCAATTTATTATCGTTGTTGCTATGCAATTCATATCCCATTTCATCAAACGTATACAAATCAGAAATGGTATGAATATCATGCTCTAAAACCCATCGTGCAAAAGCACCCCGAGCCTGCTTTGAAAACGCTGAAACAGATTTCATCTGTCCGTTTTTCAGTTGTTTAAAGTCCACCTGAACTACCGGCTTTTCGATATGCTTCCAATCCACCGCCTTACTGTATTCACCACTGCAAGCATCAATTATAAAGCCCGATTTATGCTCATTCAACCACTTTGTTAGCTTCGGTTTCCAGAGTGCATAAAGCGACTTATGATCACCCACCTCTAATTTCATCTGCATCTCAAGCCGGTACGGCCGAATGCAAGAATTGGCCTCAACTACACCATAAAGAGCACTTAAAACCACCAATTGCTGAATAGATTTACCTTTCGCTTTTTCGCTCAAATTTTGCGCATCCAAAAACTTGAAGGCTTCTCCATTATAGGCATACAGTCCCTGAATCCCGTGAGATGGCGATACGAATTCAGACCCCGAGGGTTTCCACAACTCTTCAACATCTGGCCACATTTTATCGCTCACCTTAAAACGCTTTTTTGCCTCAACGTCATTGAGCGATTTAACGGCATTCACTACTGCTTTTGTTACACCAGGAAATTGAGGCTTAGCTGCGGAAACACGTACATCGGCAAGTTCAGTGGACATGCCTTTCGATGGCGACAAGAGAATCAATGGTTCATTCATAGGATAAAAATACATCGTACCCTACCTTTAAGCCGTAAGGCACGGCTTTTGTTTTATGGGAATTATGAGATTGATAGTAAGAATAAGTTTGTTGGTTGGAGTTGTGCTGCTATTGACCAATTGCCATGGCGCCAAATACCACTACAAAAACGGCAAACGCTATGCAGATGCTCGAATGCTAAAGGAGAGCGTGACCTCATATAAACAAGCCATTGACCGCAAGCCGAACAGAACAAAATACCGCATTGCCATGGACCAAGCGGGCACTGCGCTTTTGGAGGAGTTGTACACCAACTACCGGTTCGCCGACGGAGATGATAGTGTTTCCGTTTATAAATTTTTGGAAGCAGAAAAGTGGCGTACCTACCTCCAACCCTATATCAACACTTCAACCTTTGAAGGTTTTTATGAGCGTGACTACCAAGAGCAATTAGCTCGATTCTTGGAAACAAAATATAATCGGTCCCAAAAGTGGATTCGCACACGTCAATTTGAACGCGCACAAAAAAACTTGGAAGAGATAAAATCGCTTTCGCCGAATTACAAGGAAGTCCAATCATTACTTGAATTCAGTGAAGTGGAACCCATTTACGTAAGTGCTCTAGCGCTCTTTGAAAACAATGAGTTCCGCGAGGTTTACAACATGCTCCAGCCTACCTTAAAAAAGTATCCAAAACAGGAAATGCTGCTAAAGCTCGAGGAACAAGCAATAGAACGCGGAAAATATAGACTGGGCATTATTTCCGACCCAAATATCACGGGAAGTGAAGCGACCATGTCCGCAGCTCTTCAAAGCGCCACCATCTCACTCATCCAACGCAACCGCGATCCGTTCTTAGAACTCCTCGACCGGACTAACTTTGATATGTTGCGCCAAGAACAAGAGGCAATCATTCAAGGAGCAACAAATGAAGCGGCCGTGACACAAGAAATCTTGGCGGCCGATGCCTACCTGAAAGTTGTTATCACGCATGTGTATGAGCATGAAGGAACCCTGAATAGATCCACAAAGAAAGGTTGGGAACAGTACTTCATTACCGTCAAAAATGACGAAGGAGAGGAAGAGAAAAAGGCTGCCTACAAAAAAGTCACCTACACAGAATTTGATAAACAGAATGAAGCGAGCTACGACATGCAACTTGCATTAGTTGAACGTGCCACTTCCAAAATTTTATGGTCGGAAAGCTTCCACCATGAAGAAAAAGATGAGATTCACTACATCGAATTTTCTGGTACTGGGAATTTGTATTCTGGTGATTGGAAATACCAAAGTAAGAAGCATGCAAGCGACCGTAGAAGAAATGATAGCGGGACAATGAACCGATTAAAAAGGTCAAGCAAGCGCATAAAAAGCACCTCTGCCATGCGAAAAGATGCTGTGAGCACTCTAGCGCAAAAAGCTGCTGACTACGTGAATCAACAGAAACTATCAAAGTAATGAGATACGCCCTCGCCCTTTTATCAGCATGCTTTCTTTTCGCCTGCGGCACGAAGAAAAATGTTGCGCCAGAATGGATAAATGGAAAACCAATTGATGCTACAGGGGCATATGTATACGGTTTAGGCAGCACATTTATTAATCCAAACACTGCCTACCAACAAGCGGCAAGATCAAATGCATTAGCCGACCTAGCCCAGGAGGTTCAGAGCGAAATCTATGATGAAACCCGCCTTTTACAAAAAGAGGATGCTAATGGTTTTAATAGTGCTTTTGAATCTAATACTACGGCTACCTCAGCACTTCGCTTGGAAGATTATGAGTTGGTAGATACTTACGCAGACGAACTCAGGTATTACACTCTGTACCGTCTCGACCTTCAATCCTTCTTAAGGAAGAAGGCTATCCAAGATGCGGAAGCCATGGATTGGATTAACAGGAAAATTCTAGAATCCAAAGATGTTCAACTTTCCTCGCCAACTCGATTAAGCGCTCTTGTGGATGCTCTGGATAAAGCTCATGATTATCAACTGATGAGCGATATTCAATTCAAGACCAAATTAAACGCAAGTGCTACAGAAGCCTTGCGTGCTTTAGAGCAATCTATGCTAGTTTATTTGATTATTCCTGAAGAGTTGGCTTATCTGGGATTGCCTGAAACCTTCAGGGCGCAATGGCAATACGTTGGTCCTGATCAAATCCCTATGTCTATTGAATCAACTTCAGGACAATTCATTGTTCAAGAACAACAAATCCAATGTCTACACACAGGCTCGGAATCGTTGGTTCAGCTCAGCATCTTGTGGGATTGGGATAAAATCCAAACAGGCCATCCTACAACAAAGCAATGGCTGAAAAACAAAAGCCAATGGAGTCTAAGTGAGACCGTTCATTTTCAAAAACCTACACTTCGACTCACATGTCCCGAAGAATTAAGAGAGGCGTTAGCACAAAGTCTCTCCCAATATTTCGCTGTTCAACCCAATGAAGGTGCAAGACTGGGATTAGATTCTCGCATCGACCTATTCACTGAAACGTCTTCTCAAGGCACCTACAAAGTCATTATTGAAGGAACATTTATTCTGACCCAAGTAGGCGAATATGTCGATTTAAAATGGAAAAGTTCGAATGTGATCGAGGGTACTGCAATTTCAAGTTCCAAAGAACGCGCCATGCAAAGTGCTAAAAATGCATTTATGGAGGACTTTAACTACTTCGTCCTCCCCCAACTCCATAGAAGTTTGGACTACTAAAATATTTACTATGCACGCATAGTATTATTTTCTATATTAGAGCCTCGAGAAGAAAGAGTAATGAGGCCCGAAGAAACCTTTGATTTTCGCATTCGCCGTAGTTGGATCTCAATGTCCAAGATGTACAATGACCTGGTGAGCAGCAGTGGAATAACTGTTTCTGTGGGTTTTGCATTACTTAATATTGATGTTAAGAAGGGCACCCCTTCTACGGCCTTGGGGCCAATGATGGGTATGGAGAGCACTTCATTAAGTCGCATCTTAAAAAACATGGAACGCGACGGATTGATCTTTAAAGAAGCGCATCCCCAAGACAAACGAAGTGTGCTTCTAAAACTCACCTCGTTGGGCATTGAAAAGCGTAACGCAAGTAAAGACGCCGTACTCACGTTCAACGAAACGGTATTGGCTACGCTTGGTGAAGCACGCACGGAAGAATTCTTCAACGCGATGAACGCTATTGACCGAATTATTGAGGAAGTTCGAATGAATGCTGTAACGCCGTAGACCTTATGAATTTTCTATACATACTTACCAAGTCAGCAAATAAGCGTTTATACGCCCTTTTAATTGCGCTATACACTCTATTGCGCCTTTGCACACACCGTAAACCCTTTTTATTGTATCAAAATTTCACCATAAATACCCCGAGCATTTAGCGTTCCAAATCGCTAATTAAATCGCGCCTTAGCGCAAATACACAGGCTTTCCCAAGAGCCGTCACAGAGTGAACGAAAAATCGCTACCCGTTGGTGGCGATTTTTTTTATATTGAAATGTAAACTATCGTAGAACTATATGTTGCTAAATAGATATTGTTTTGCTTAAATAGTATATACACACCTAAACACGCCATGCCACAAGAACAATTCTGCCCAAAATGCCAAAGCGAAGACCATGTCAAGAGCGGCATTATCAAAAACCGCCAGCGCTTTAAATGCAAGGCCTGCGGCTACTATTTCACGGTTCAAAAATTAGGAAAACGCATTGATGACTACTACGTGACCAAAGCGCTCCAACTCTATGTCGAAGGCGTAAGCTATCGCGAGATTGAGCGCCTACTAGGCATCTCTCATGTCAGTGTCATGAATTGGGTGAAGACCTATGGAATAAAGCGTCCACAGCACAATGATAACTACCACCCTACCTATAAAATCCTAACCTTTGAAGAGCTGGCCAAATTCATGGCTAGTAAAGAAAACGTCAAGGGTTCCGGAATGATTATTACCGAAATTGGCGACAAATTCATGCTTATTAAATGGGAACGCTTTAAGCGATCGTAAGATTTGGATAAAAGGGTAACTATACCTCTTTACTCAAATGTATAGTCCATTTTCAAAAGAAAAGGGTTTTTGGAACATTTGAATTGGGAGACCGTAGCAAGTAGCCCAACTCGTTTAATCCAAAAACCCAATTTTATGAGGACAAAATTACTAGCCGTCTTTGTTCTAACAATCGCCACCCTGGGATTGTTTGCACAAAAAAATGCGGCGCCTTATGGTTCAGGCTTAAAGGTGAGTCTGAACGAAGATGGTTCCAAGTATTATCGCTTAATTACTTGGCACCAAGCATGGCTCCAATCGGACCTCGGCGCAGATCAGTTTAGTGTAACACCATCATTACGTCGTTCGAGAATGTTGATGTTCGCTCAAATTAATGACCGATTCTTGATTCTTACCCATTTCGGTTTGAACAGTTTGAACCCTGCCAAAATGGACCCAACAGGTCAAAGCTCAGGTGCTCAGTTGTTTATGCACGACGCATGGGCCGAATGGAAAGTGAATGATCACGTCTATGTAGGTTCAGGTTTGCATTATTGGAACGGCATTAGCCGTTTGAACAACCAGAGTACCCTGAATTTCTTGCCTTTAGACAATGCACGTCATGCATGGGCTACGATCGGTACTTCAGATCAATTCGCAAGACACATGGGCGTTTATGCCAAAGGAAAGTTTGGTAAGCTCGATTATCGTGTCGCATGGAATTCACCCATCGTTAATTCAATCGATGCAAATGCAGGTTTAGCGGCAAGCACAGACAAAGCCATATACACTGGACGTCGTGATTTGGGTGCATCTGCATCTAATATTTTCGCAGGTTACGTGAACTACCAACTTTGGGACCAAGAAAGCAATAAGCTTCCCTTCTTCGTTGGATCCTACTTCGGTGCAAAGGACATCCTTAACATAGGAGCAGGATTTTTCAACCATGCGAATGGTTCCGTTACCCTAGATGCATCTGGCAACCTTGTTGGTCATAATGTCAACATTTTCGCAGTAGATGTTTTCATGGAAAAAGGATTGAGCGATAACGGAAGTGCGGTAACGGCCTATGCACAATACCAGATGAATGACTTTGGAGACAACTACCAACTTGGCGGTGGCTCCGAAGAGGTCTTTACTGGTAATATATTCTACACCCAAGCCGGCTATGTATTGCCCGACTTCAACGACAACTATCGTCTACAACCGTACTTCACCTATACTAGCAAAGACATCCAAGCAGCGGGTATGGCCAGTACAGTAGGTGTGGGTGCAAACTTTTTAATGAATGGTCACAATAGCAAGTTCACCGTTGAACTGAAAAGCACCGGTAAAACGGACGGCACCAGCGGTACCATGTTGACCACTCAAGCAGTAATCTTCTTATAATTTCTATCGTCATGAGTAAAAAAAACATGAAAGAGTACTGGTCAAAGAACATCGCAAAGGTGTTGACCCTACTCGGCATTTGGTTCCTAGTTTCCTATGTGTTTGGGATTCTATTAGTCGACACCCTTAATACCATCCCATTGGGCGGTTTCAAACTCGGCTTTTGGTTCGCACAACAGGGTTCAATCTACACTTTTGTTGCACTGATTTGGATTTACGTACGCCAGATGAACAAGCTGGACGAAGAATACGGAGTTAACGAATAATAAAACATATTATCATGGATATTCAAACTTGGACCTACATACTGGTCGGTATCACATTCGCCCTTTACATCGGGATCGCTATTTGGTCGCGTGCGGGCTCTACGAAAGATTTTTATGTTGCAGGCGGTGGTGTTAGTCCCCTAGCCAATGGTCTTGCAACAGCAGCCGACTGGATGTCGGCCGCCTCATTCATCTCTATGGCAGGACTCATCTCCTTCATGGGATACGACGGATCTGTGTTCTTGATGGGCTGGACCGGTGGCTATGTACTGCTAGCATTATTGTTAGCTCCCTATTTACGTAAGTTCGGAAAGTTCACGGTGCCTGATTTTATTGGCGACCGATACTATTCAAACACTGCGCGTACAGTAGCTGTTATTTGTGCACTGTTCGTTTCATTCACATATGTTGCAGGCCAAATGCGTGGTGTTGGTGTTGTATTTTCTCGCTTCCTTGAAGTAGATATCAATACCGGCGTATATATAGGTATGGCAATTGTATTCTTCTACGCTGTTCTCGGCGGGATGAAAGGAATTACCTACACTCAGGTAGCACAATACTGTGTATTGATCTTCGCCTTCATGGTGCCAGCAATTTTCATTTCTATTCAAATGACTGGAAATCCAATTCCACAATTAGGTTTTGGTGGCAACTACGATGGCATGCCAATATTGGATAAGTTGGACGGACTTCACAGGGAACTAGGCTTTGCTGAATACACTGATGGCAGCAAAAGCATGATTGATGTGTTCTTCATCACTGCTGCGTTGATGGTAGGTACAGCAGGTCTTCCACATGTTATTGTACGATTCTTCACTACTCCTAAAGTAAGTGGTGCCCGTAAATCTGCAGGATACGCCTTACTTTTCATTGCAATCCTGTACACTACTGCTCCTGCCGTTGCCGTGTTTGCACGCGTAAACTTGATCGAAACCATTTCAAATCAACCCCGCACGGAATTGCCTGCATGGGTAGATAACTGGGAAGAAACAGGACTTCTTTCTTGGGAAGATAAAAACGGTGATGGACTCGTACAGTATGTCGCAGACGCTGAAGCAAACGAATTCAATGTAGACCGTGACATCATGGTACTCGCAAACCCTGAAATAGCCGGCCTTCCTAACTGGGTAGTTGCGCTCGTAGGTGCAGGTGGTCTTGCTGCAGCTCTTTCAACAGCGGCTGGACTCCTATTGGTAATTTCTACCTCAGTATCTCACGATTTATTGAAGAAGCAAATTGCACCAAACATTTCTGATAAACAGGAATTAATGTGGGCGCGTATTGCAGCAGTGATTGCAGTTGTTGTTGCTGGTTACTTTGGTATTCACCCTCCTGGGTTCGTTGCCTCAGTAGTAGCTCTCTCTTTTGGTTTGGCAGCAGCTTCTTTCTTCCCAGCGATCCTATTGGGGATTTTTACCAAAAAGATGAACAAGGAAGGTGCTATCTCTGGTATGATCAGTGGTCTATTAATTACCATGTATTATATCGCTCGTTTCAAATTACACTGGATCGGTGATGAAGCCACATCAACTTCGGCAGATTGGTGGTGGGGCATTTCACCAGAAGGTTTTGGAACTGTAGGTATGATGGTCAACTTCGCAGTAGCTTTCATCGTAAATAGATTTACGCCTGAAACGCCTCAAGAGGTACAAGATCTTGTAGAAACCATCCGTATTCCATCAGGAGCGGGTGACGCACACGCACATTAAGCGAAACTTCAACCCCTCGGCGGCGCCGCCGCCGAGGGGTTTTTATACACCGGCCCGGCGGCCGGTTTGATGGTTTAATAGAATGAACAAAAGGACAAATATTAGTACGGTATTCACGCTACTTATTGCAATAGCAGTCAGTATGCCAATTCTAGGGCTCTACAACATTAAGGGCCTTATAAATGGCATCCCTACCGTATTAATTGTACTTCTTTTGATTTGGCTCGGCGTTATTGGCTACGGGATATTTTCTGATCAGAAAAGTCAAGAAGAAGAATGAGTGCTGTTTCCATCATAGCGATCACCGGTTTATACCTGTTTGTGCTGTTTTTAGTGGCGCAATGGGGTAAAGGTGTCGGTCGAACTTTCATTGAAAAACACAGTGGCCATTTTTACGCACTTGGCCTAGCCGTATATGCCACAGCATGGACCTTTTACGGCAGCATAGGCCGCGCGGCTACCCACGGCCTTGATTTCCTAGCAATCTATCTAGGTCCTGTTGCGATAATGCCAGTTTGGTGGATTTTGATGAAGAAAATGGTACGCATTTCAAAGGCGCAACACCTGAATTCATTATCAGATTTCATCACCGCTCGCTATGGAAAGAGCTGGTCCCTCGGAGTGGTTGTCACACTATTAGTAGTATTGGCCATCACCCCCTATCTAGCATTACAGATTAAAGCCATTAGTTCGAGCGCTAACGTCCTTCTTTCAGATTTAAGCGTTCCACAGATTGACTTGGACCTTCTCAGCACACTATTGCTGCTCACCTTCACTATGATTTATGGGTTGCGCTTCGCTTTTGGAGAAGGAGAACGTTACGGACTCATCGCTGCCATCGGTTTTGAAAGTTTGGTCAAGCTCGTCGGTGCGTTTGTCGCTGGTTGGGTATTGGTGGGCGGATACCTTGGCGGGGTTAAAAAAATATACACAGATGCCTTTGAGGCGGGCCTTGATCAGTTAATGGTCATCCAAGATACTCGCAGTTGGTGGTGGCTTATGCTTATTAGCGCCTTTTCATTCATATTACTTCCCCGTCAATACCAGATGGGTGTAGTATCAAATAAAAATGAGAAGGATATCAAACGTGCGCTTTGGCTGATGCCGCTGTATTTACTCCTTATGAACTGGTGGGTTGTTCCCATTGCATTAAGTGGGAACATGCTATTAGACAACAGCATCAGTGCTGATTACCACTTTCTCCGCTTAGCACTACAATCTGGGAATCCCATACTTCCAGCAATGATCTTTATTGGTGGCTTAGCAGCCTGTACATCAATGATCATCGTTAGCTCCTCCGCTCTTGGTGCCATGGTAAGTTCAAACATCTTGATACCGCTCGCTCTTAAAAAAAATGGCAGTCCCCGGTTCCAACTAAACCCGGTCATTACCAAAAGAATTGCCTTAATAATCATCTTCTCCCTGGCCTATTTATACTACACAAAGTTTGTGCAAAGCGAAGCGCTAGTGAGTATTGGAATTGTATCATTTATTGGAATTGCACAGCTCGCACCTGGTTTTTTTGCTGCATTATTTTGGCGTCGAGCAACGGCGCAAGGCGTGCTCGCCGGGCTTCTGGGAGGAATGGCTATATGGTTGATTACACTTGCACTTCCGCAATGGTCGACCATAAGCAGCTCAGGCATTCATATCATCAACCTCTTTGAAGGCTGGTCGCCTGTGGCCACCATTGTCTTCCTTTCTCTAGCTATAAATTCGATACTCATGATCGTTGTTAGCGCTTTCAGTACCCAAAATGCTGTAGAGAAAAATCAGGCTGAAATATTCTACAACATTCTCCAAATCTCTCGAAACCGTTACGACCAAAGTCCCGTGACTACTGGGAAAATCACCTTTGACCGGCTGGAGAAGATGTTGAACAAGTTTGTTCCGAATAGCATGCTTAGCGAAACCCTTTACAAACGCTATACGATCGACCGTATTCAGGCCGATCCATATAAGGAGGTGCCTAGTGCGTTGGTAAGCTACGCAGAACGACTTCTGACTCAAGTCATAGGTACTGTAGCAGCGCGAATCGTACTTAGTCGAGAGATCGAAAGTGACACCATCAATATCTTAGATGTCCAGGACATCATTGCCGAAACCAAGCAGACTCAACGGCTAAATATCGAGTTGAAGGAAAAAACCGAAAAGCTCGCGAACACCACCGCTCAACTTGTGGCGGCAAATGACCAACTCAAGGCGATGAGTCAACTCAAGGATGATTTCTTGTATACGGTCACACATGAATTGCGCAGCCCTTTGACTGCCATCCGAGCACAAATTGAGATCATTCGTGACGACCACGATATGCCTGAGGAGGTTAGGGACCAATTCCTCGATGCCACCATATCAGAGAGTGAGCGCCTCACCCATTTGATTTCAAACATTCTAGACATTGAAAAATTTGAAAGTGGGAATCAACAGCTTCAATTCGGCGCTATTGACCTTTTCCAAGTTGCCCAACGAGTAGTAGATAACAATGAAGCATTGGCAAAAAAGAAAGGATTGAATATATCCCTAGAGGGCCCTAGTATGGCGATCGTCCATGCAGATGAAGATCGAATTCAGCAGGTCTTTGTCAACCTCGTGTCGAATGCCATCAAATATGCAGCGACTGAGATCCGTATTCGTGTATTGGACGGTTCAGAAACCTCATTTTGTGTCCAAGTTGTTGATGACGGCCCTGGCGTAAAGGAATCGGACATCCCGCATTTATTTGAGAAATTCTACCAAAGCCAAGATCAAACCGTTAAAAAGCGCCTAGGAACGGGCCTAGGATTGGCCATTAGCTACAACATTATCAAAGCCCACAAAGGCATTCTTCATTTAGAGCACAACTCCAAAACCACTGGAACAGTGTTCTCCTTCCAACTTCCAAAAACCCATTGATATGAAACGCATTTTAATTGTCGACGACGAACCCAACATCGTACTATCCCTAGAATACCTCATGCGTTCTAAAGGCCTAGATGTCCGCATTGGACGAAATGGCAAGGAAGCACTAGAGCAACTCGAACAGGAGCGCTTCGATCTGATCCTGCTGGACATTACTATGCCCGAAGTAGATGGGTATGAAATCTGCAAAATCGTCAAGAGCCATCCGGTATGGAAGGACACCCATGTGGTCTTCTTGAGTGCAAAAAGCAAGCAAAGTGATATTGAGAAAGGCATGAGTTTGGGCGCGTCCGATTATGTCGTAAAGCCCTTTTCTACGCGCGCTTTGAGCCAAAAAGTACTGGAACTGATCAACCACTAATCAACCTAGACCGCCATGAATACCTCCTACCGAAACGCCTTTAACAAAAGCATTGAAAACCCTGCCAATTTCTGGCTGGAGCAGGCGTATAAACTGAATTGGACCAAACCTCCAACAGAAGCCTTACGCTTTAATGACAATGGTTCATCGATGTGGTTTCCAGACGGCAAACTCAACACGTCGGCCCTTTGCTTGGACTTTCACATTGATCAAGGCCGAGGCCATGAATGTGCACTTATTTACGACAGTCCAGTAACCAATACGAAAGCATCCTATACCTATATCGCGCTTTTGGAAGAGGTCAATGCTTTGGCGAAAGGCATGCAAGAAATGGGGCTCAAAAAAGGTGATACAGCTATTATTTATCTGCCCATGATTCCACAGGCAGCCATCGCAATGCTAGCCTGTGCAAGACTTGGCGTCGTCCACAGCGTAGTTTTTGGTGGCTTCGCTCCTCGAGAATTGGCCATTCGTATGGATGATGCAAAACCTAAAATCATCATCACCGCAGATGCCGGCATAGAAGTCAATAAGATTATTGACTACAAGCCCATGGTCGACGAGGGTATAAAATTGGCCGAGCACAAGCCCGAAAAAGTCATCGTTTACAACCGAAAAATATCGAATAACTGCCCAATGGGCAGTACGGATATGTGGTGGCAGGATTTTCATAAACCACATCATTGGGTAAACCCTACGCCCGTGCTTTCAAACGACCCATTATACATCCTATACACCTCAGGAACTACGGGACTTCCAAAAGGAATTGTTAGAGAAAACGGTGGTCACGCTGTTGCCTTGCGGTACAGCATGGAGCACATTTATGGCATGAAACCAGGAGAGGTATTCTGGGCGGCTTCGGACGTAGGTTGGGTGGTTGGGCACAGCTACATTATTTATGCACCGATGCTACTAGGCTGTACAACCGTATTATTCGAGGGCAAACCCATTAAAACGCCGGACGCTTCAACATTTTGGAGAATTATAGAAGAGCACAAGGTTAACACTATGTTCACCGCTCCAACCGCAATTCGCGCGATTCGAAAAGAAGATCCGGACGGCAACTTTATAAAACAACACGATTTATCACACTTCCGGGCGCAATTCTTAGCCGGCGAGCGCTGTGATGCAGATACTCTAAAATGGACGCAGGAACAACTTGGCGTTCCTGTTATAGACCACTGGTGGCAAACCGAGAGTGGCTGGCCAATGATAGGCCAATGCCTTGGGTATGGGACCGATCCTGTCAAACCCGGATCTGCAAGCTTTCCTATTCCGGGCTATAATGTGCAGATCATAAAAGAAGACGGCACAGTGGCCGGGGCCAATGAAGAAGGGCTCGTTTGTGTAAAACTGCCTTTACCTCCAGGCGCTTTGGCTGATCTATGGAATGATACAGCTCGCTTTACAAGAGGATATCTCGAACCCGTTCCAGGATATTATTTCTCTGGAGATGGCGGTTATCAAGATGAAGAAGGCTATCTGTTTATCACTGGACGTGTTGATGATGTTATAAATGTTGCTGGACACCGATTAAGTACCGCCGAAATGGAGGAAGTCATCGCTGCGCACCCCATGGTAGCTGAATGTGCGTGCTTTGGTATTCACGACGATTTGAAAGGTCAAGTTCCCATGGCCATGATTGTAACCACCCATGATGCAACGGAAAGCGAAGCATTAGAACAAGAACTAAAAACACAGATTCGCAGTGCCATAGGCGCTATAGCGAGTCTAAAAACCATCGTACGCGTTGAACGATTACCCAAAACAAGAAGCGGTAAGATTCTAAGGAAAACTTTGCGCGCTATCGTCGATGGCACTCCTTACACCATGCCTTCAACTATTGACGACCCCACCATCTTAAAAGAAATAGAACATCTATTCGAAACTCATATTAACCAGTAAAAAAGAACGTATCATGAATTTCTACGACATCGATTCATTTGAAAAATACCAAGCCGCATACAGTGCTTCTGTTGAAAATCCATCCGAATTCTGGAACGGAATTGCACAGAACTACCAGTGGCAAAAACCGTGGAGTAACACACTCGATTGGAATTTCTCTGAGCCCAATATTAAATGGTTTGAAGATGGAAAATTGAACATCACGGAGAACTGCCTTGACCGTCATTTACCTGAACATGGCGATGATATCGCACTTATTTGGGAACCTAATGACCCTAATGAAAAGGAAGTTCGAATGACCTTCAAGGAGCTTCATGCCGAAGTTTGCAGGTTCGCTAACGTTTTGAAATCACGTGGCATTGGCAAAGGCGATCGCGTCGCTGTATATATGCCCATGGTACCTGAACTTACCATAGGCGTACTGGCTTGTGCTAGAATTGGAGCCGTGCATAGCGTAGTCTTTGCAGGTTTCTCTGCGAGTGCATTGGCAGATCGAATCAACGATTCCTCTTGTAAAGCAGTTCTGACTTCGGACGGTATGTACAGAGGTGCCAAAGCCCTTCCCGTTAAAACAACCGTTGACGATGCGCTTGAAAATTGTACAAGTGTTGAAACAGTCATTGTGGTAAAACGAGACGGCAGAGATGTTACCATGGTAGAAGGGCGTGATTTATGGTATGATGAGGCCGCGGCTGCTGTAGGGACCGATTGCCCCGCTGAGACTATGGATGCGGAGGATATGCTATTTATTCTCTACACTTCAGGATCTACCGGTAAACCGAAAGGGGTCGTACACACCTGTGGAGGCTACATGGTCTACGCTGGTTATAGCTTTAAAAATGTATTCCAATACAAGCGTGGCGATGTTTATTGGTGTACCGCGGATGTTGGCTGGATTACAGGACATAGCTACATCATTTACGGACCATTATTAAACGGGGCTACAACTATTATGTTTGAAGGCGTGCCTACATGGCCTGATGCTGGCCGATTCTGGGACGTTTGTGACAAATACCAAGTGAACCAATTCTACACCGCCCCTACCGCAATTCGCGCCTTGATGGCACTGGGAGACTCTTTTGTTGATCGGGCAAACCTCAGCAGTTTAAAGGTTATCGGATCAGTAGGCGAACCTATTAATGCTGAGGCTTGGAATTGGTACCATGAAAAAGTAGGGAAAGGACATTGTCCTATTGTAGATACATGGTGGCAGACGGAAACCGGCGGGATAATGATCTCGGGGCTAGGTGGACTCAGTCCACAACGTGCGACTTTTGCAGGCCTTCCTCTTCCTGGAATTCAACCAGAACTTTTAGATAGTGATGGAAATGAGATTCAAGGCGATGGTGTCGAAGGCTACCTCGTAGTCAAACACCCATGGCCTTCAATGCTCCGTACTACATACGGCGATCACGAGCGTTGTAGAACCACTTATTTCAGTCATTACGATGGTTACTACTTTACTGGCGATGGTGCTCGTCGTGAGGATGGAATGTTCCGAATCATTGGACGAGTAGATGATGTAATCAATGTCAGCGGTCACAGGTTTGGAACCGCCGAGATTGAAAACGCAATCAACTCAAGTTCTGTGGTTACGGAAAGTGCAGTAGTTGGCTACCCCCATGACATTAAGGGTCAAGGCATCTATGCCTATGTTATTTTGGAAGGTGGAGATCACGATGCTGCAGAAGTACGAAAAGCCATCATCAGTACCATAGTGGATGAGATCGGACCTATTGCTAAGCCCGATGTCATTCAAATAGTTCCTGGACTTCCAAAAACAAGGTCAGGTAAAATCATGCGTAGAATCTTAAGAAAAGTAGCAGAAGGTGATACTAGTAATCTTGGCGACACTTCGACATTACTTGATCCAAGTGTTGTTGAGACGATAAAAGAAGATGCACTTAAATTAAGAGGTTAAGCATCAAATGGCTCCCGAACTTTTTCTCCACAAGCGGGTAGCTGAGGAATTAAAGCACCATCCCCCATTCTCGGAATTGGAGGACGGTGCTTTATTGATTCTCGCTGAAAACACTGAGGTGATTTACGTGAATCGATCAGAAGCACTCTTCAACTTCAGCGATGCATTAGCGCCTTACATTTATGTGGTGGCCGAAGGCACCATAGAATTATGGCGGGACGACCTGCTTATTGACCAGGTGGACCGTGGCGAAATGCTGGGACTTCGAACCATTTTTGAATCCGGCACGTACAAGGCAACGGCAAAACCTAAAGCCGGGCATGATGCACTGGTCTACGCCTTTCCTAAATCATTAGCGAAATCCGTCTTGGTAGACAACCCGTTAACGGAGCATTTTTTCCAGCTGGATTGGAAAGGAGATCGCGACGGCTTCATCCCCTCCGGCACTTCCCTTCGACGGTTAATGAAGCGAAAAGGCCAAGCCTTCGAACTCCCCATATCGGACGAACAACGCCTCTTAGAGGTACGTGAAGCAATAACCATTGCCGCTGATCAGTCTATTCAGGAGGCGGCACGTAGAATGAATGAGGCGAAAACCGACGCTATCGTGGTTACCGACCCGCACAACATTCCCTTAGGTATCATTACCGATAGTGATTTACGCAAGCACGTTGCCCTTCCTCATTTCCACCAAGGAATGCTATCAGACGAGGTCATGACGCACCCTCTGCACACCTTTTCCCAGCAACTAAGCTACACGGATGCCCTGGTCGCCATGGTGGAGCACCGGTTCCACCATCTAGTAATTACGGAAAATGGTGGCGTAAACGAACCGCTGGTGGGAATAATCAGTGACCACGACATCTTGCTTGAACAAGCGCTGAACCCCACCATCATTATAAAGAAGATGGACAAAGCCCCATCGCTTGCGGCGTTGGAGAAAACACTCGGAAAGGTGGAGCAACTTCGTGCAAACTATGTGGAAGCCAATACCAACAGTGCCATTGTTCAAAAAGTAATGACACAATGTTATTCCGGCCTTTACCGCAACGCTATTCGACTGGTTCAAAAAGAAATAGGTCCTCCCCCCTGCGCTTACACATGGATTGCCTTGGGTTCGTTGGGCCGCGGGGAACAACTCATCATTACCGATCAAGATCATGCCTTAGTGTACGAACAAGATGCTTGTGCGCCCTACATGGCAGATATGGCGGAAAAGGTGAGCGGCATTATGACCGCTTTGGGGTTTGAGGAAGATCACTATGGTGTGAGCGCTAGTAACCCGCAGTGGCGAGGCACACCGACACAATGGAAAAAAAGATTCGTGCAGTGGTGCACAGAAGGTGAAGGGGATGCGCTTTTGGCCCTGGGCATCATTTTGGATGCAACCGTCATAGATGGAGACCTTAATCTGTCTCTGCCGGTATTCAATGCGCTGTATCAACAAATACAATTGGACGAGGTTTTGATGAAAACCATGGCAGCGGATGCGCTTAGAAACCCAAGTCCATTGAATTTCTTCAAGCAGTTGAAGCTAGAATCGACGGGGGTATTTGATCTAAAACTTCGAGGCATTTTGCCTTTTATCGATGCCTCAAAAGTATTGGCGCTTAAGTTTGGAAAAGGTCACATTGCGGGAACCTCAGCGCGCCTGGAAGCCATCAAAAACGAGGGAAACAAAGACCTCATTACCAGTGCCATTCATGCCTATGAAATCACACTATACTTGCGAGTAAAGTTTAGTAAAGCTAATAATAATGACGGCCGTTACATCAATCCCAACGCTTTGGACTCTTTGGACAGGCAGCTTTTGCGCAACGTACTTAAAACTTTGGAAGCCTTGCAGGATCATGTGAAACTTCAATTTTCACTGTGATGTTTTACCGAAGAAATCGAACGGCTAAAGCCTATGACTTACACCGCGCAAACTACACGGTATTGGATACGGAAACGACGGGGTTTGAACCCGGTAAGGACCGCATTTTGAGCATAGGGCTTGTCAAGATGCAGAATGGAAAGATTCTGCTGAAAAGTGCGCTTGAACTTTTTATACAATATGAGGGAAACTTGGGACATAGTCCAACCATTCACGGCATCACCATGAATGCCTTGGAAGGCGGAATGCCAGCAGAAGAGGCCTTACGGCATACCCTTGATTTCATCGGTACCGATACAGTCGTAGCTCATTATGCCTCCTTTGACAGACGAATGCTTGAAGAGCTGGCCCGAATGTATAATGTGCCTTGGCCGGAGTTACGATGGCTGGACACCATGGATGTAGAAGTAGGGTTGAATCCTTCGGCGCATCGACAAGCGCATTTATTAAAATTGGACCAACTACTAGCGGACTATCAAATCCCCGCCTTGGACAGGCATACGGCTTTAGGCGACGCTTATGCGACTGCTAGAGTGCTCCAAAAACAATTGGCACTGTGTAGAACTCAAGGCATTCAGTATTCCTCATCTTTGCAGCCACCACGAACTGGTTTGTTATAAATTTAACATCCTGTAATTTTTGAGACTAATCTTATTCACTTTGGATTAGGCGGCAGCGTCAACCCCTACTTTTGCCACCCTAATTTATAAGTGCTATGACCACCTTTCCCTTAGATCAAGCAACGCAATGGGTTCAAGATTTTGGATCCCCGCTCTACGTTTATGATGCTGCGACTATTGAGCGCCAGTACCACAGAATAACCGGAGCCTTTGATACCTCCATAGATTTAGGTATTCACTATGCTTGCAAGGCCTTGAACAACATCAACGTGCTAAAGCTGATGAAATCGCTTGGTGCAGGTCTTGATGCCGTGAGCATGGGAGAGGTGCATTTGGGACTGCGTGCAGGATTTTCTCCAGAGGAAATTCTGTTTACACCCAACGGTGTTGGCATGAGTGAGATCCGCGAGGCCGCGCAAATTGGAGTTCAAATCAACATCGACAACCTGGAAACTTTAGAAGAGTTTGCCAATGAGTTTGGGAACTCCATTCCGGTCTGTGTGCGCATTAATCCACACATTATGGCCGGCGGAAATGCAAAAATCTCTGTGGGTCACATCGACTCTAAGTTTGGGATTTCCATTCACCAAGTACGCCACCTCCACCGTATCGTAAATAATATGGGACTTCACGTTCATGGATTGCACATGCATACGGGAAGTGATATTCTTGATATTGATGCCTTCATGCGCGGGGCTAGTCTGTTGATGGACCTTGCGCACGACTTTAAAGAGTTAACCTATATCGACTTCGGCTCCGGATTCAAGGTGGGGTATCGTCCCGATGAAAGCACAACGGATATTGAAACCTTTGGTACCAAAATGAGTGCCCGATTCCAAGATTTCTGCCTCGAATACGGCCGTGACCTCAAGCTGATATTCGAACCTGGCAAATTCTTGGTATCGGAAAGTGGTATTTTCTTAACGACTGTAAACAGCACCAAGACCACGCCTTCAACCGTGTTCGCCCAAGTAAATAGTGGGTTCAATCACTTCCCGCGCCCAATGCTGTACGATGCGTATCACCACATTGAAAATGTAAGTAATCCAGAAGGTGAGCAGCGTATTTATACGGTGGTCGGTTACATCTGCGAAACTGATACGTTCGGTTACGACCGCAAGATCGCTGAGGTAAGGTCTGGGGATGTTTTGGCCTTTCACAATGCTGGCGCGTATTGCAGTTCTATGGCATCCAACTACAACAGCCGCGTACGCCCGGCGGAAGTCATGATTATCGATGGCCATGCACAGCTCATTAAGGCACGTGAGACTTTTGAGGATTTGATGGTTGGTCAAATAGAATTGGACGCCTTTAGTCAAGAAAAGCCAGAGGCCGAGGCATTACTCGTCCCAAGCGAGGTTTAGAATACGTAACTTCGCTGCATGATTTCTTACAGAACAGCCACAGCCCAAGATATGGAACAAGTGCACGGCCTCATTATGGAGCTCGCCGTGTACGAAAGAGAGCCAGATGCGGTGATCATTACACCAGCAGACCTTGTACAGCACGGCTTTGTGGACGGTAAGTTTGATTGTTTCGTGGCCGAAGATTCTGAAACGAATAGGCTCGTCGGAATGGCGCTTTATTACGAACGGTACTCCACATGGAAGGGCCCGACATTGCACCTTGAGGATCTCTACATTCAGCCAAATATGCGCGGAAGAGGTATTGGCGACGAACTCTTTAAACGCGTTGCGAAGGTTGCTGCAGAACGGAATGTCGGCCGAATGGAATGGACAGTCCTTGAATGGAATGAACCCGCGATTCACTTTTATAACAAACATGAGGCTTCCTTAGACCCCGAATGGCATTTGGGAACTTTAAGCCGTGAAGCATTGCAAAAATACCTATGAATACTCCCCTAGTTTTCAAATTTGGTGGTGCGTCTGTAAAGGATGCTGAGAGCGTACGAAATGTGGCTACAATAATTGCACGATTCCCTGATCGTCCAATGGTTGTCGTGGTGAGTGCGATGGGTAAAATGACCAATGCATTCGAAAGTGTTGTAGCTCATTGGGAGCAGCAGAATGTATCCGAAGCACAGCAGGAACTGAATAATATTCGTGCCTTTCACCAAGGTATTATTGACCAATTATTCGAGCCCCTACCGCAAAGTTTATTGACCGACCTTGAGTTTTGGTATAACCATTTATCAGAGCAACTAAGCAATACATCACGCAGCTACAGCGAACAGTACGACAACATCGTTCACCACGGCGAACTCATCTCTACGCGTATCGTTCAAGAATATGTGAACCTGAATACACCCGCCATCTGGCAGGACACTCGAAAGCTAGTACGCACAGATTCTCAATTCCGTCGCGCCACCGTTCAGTGGCACGAAACCGCAGCGCGAATCACAAAAGCAATCAACGACGACCGCGTACATTTTGTACAAGGCTTCATTGGAAGTGATGCGGACGGACGTCCTACCACCTTAGGACGTGAAGGATCCGACTACACAGGAGCTGTATTCGCTTACTGCCTCGGTGCGAACAGCCTTACCATCTGGAAGGATGTACCTGGCATGCTCAACGGAGACCCTAAAACCTTCACAAATACCACCTTAATACACCAGCTACCTTTTGCAGAGGCCATTGAACTTGCCTTCTACGGGGCATCAATCATTCACCCTAAAACCATTCAGCCACTTCAAAAAAAGGGCATCCCGCTACACATCAAGAGTTTTGTAGACCCTTCTGCTGAAGGCACAGTGATTTTAGAGTCCGAAGCTGCCGTTCCACAGGTGCCAAACTTCATTTTGAAGCGCAATCAAGCACTCTTGGAATTGCGCACCAAGGATTTAGCTTTTATCGCTGAACACCATTTGAGCGCAGTATATCAGCTTTTTGCAGAGCTCGGCGTGGTGGTAAACTTGATGAGAAATACAGCGACAAAAGCTACATTCTGTATTAACAACGATGCCATTATTGTTCCGCGTGTCGTGCAGGCCTTATCCGACAATTTCGAGCTTACCTTGGTGCCTGATGTTGAATTATTGACCATCCGTCACTACACGGAAGAAGATGTCGCCCGGGAAACAGAAGGAATGACCATTCTTCAGGAGCAACGCACACCTGAGACTGTGCAGTTTGTATTCAAATCTTAACTCGAGTTTTATCTTGAGTTAATTTGAGGAGAATACTATTGTAGTCATGATTAAACGTGGCTCCATAAAATTTCCTCTCCAGCGTTCTTTGGACGTTATCGCAGATGCACTTCCCCAGATGCTCTTAGCCAATGACCTTCGAGAAGCCGAAAGGAAGAACCCAACGGGCAAGATTATCACTACTCGCGACTACAATGTTTATCTCTTTCATGCCAAGGAGATACCAAACCTCCTTTTGGAAATAGGCCGATTGCGCGAAATCACGTTCAGAGAAATTGGTGAAGGAACAGGAAAAACAAGAGACCTTGATATTTTCGACCAACGCTATCACCACTTAATACTTTGGGATAATCAAAAAGATTGCATCGCAGGCGCTTATCGCATGGGCATCGGTCCCGAACTATTCTCTGAATACGGCATGCGCGGATTTTATTTGAGAAGCCTTTTCAAAATCAAAAAAGAAGGCAGGTATCTTTTTGAAAATGGAATCGAACTCGGTAGAGCCTTTATTACTCAGTCGTACCAAATGAGACCTTTACCGCTATTTCTATTATGGAAAGCCATCATCCATATCATCTTACGAAGAACTGATATCAAATACATTCTTGGCTCCGTTTCTATTTCCTCAAGATTCTCAAAAACCTCACGAAGCCTGATTGTCAAATACATCAAAAAGTATTACTACGATGCGGAATTTGCTGAATACGTTAAACCAAAAAAAGACTTCAAGCCAAAGTTGAACGAAGCGAGTAATGACATCTTGCTTCAAGCAGGTCCGACGGATTTAAAAAGGATAGATAAAATCATCGCGCAACTAGAACCCGATGGCATACGGTTCCCCATCCTTTTAAAAAAGTACCTTACCCAAAATGCACGAGTGGTCGGTTTCAATGTTGACCCCCTTTTTGGAAATTCATTAGACGGTTTTATGTATATAAATACCTCCCACCTGCCGAAATCTACAATAGATCCGGTTTTAGAGGAATTGGGACAAATTATTAATTAAGGGATTTCAAAGGGCTTTAACTACTTTCTTTGCTAAGTCAGTACCCATCTTTTCGAAACTCTCCTTCGTCCATCCAGCGATATGTGGAGTAATGATCACATTATCCTGTTCTAGTAAATAGCCCAATGCTTCGGGCATGGCGCCATCGAACAAGCTGGTGAAGCTTCGCTTCTCGTATTCAAGCACATCTAGGCCAGCGCCAAGTACTTTGCCTTGCTGCAATGCCTCTACCAATGCCGCTGTTTCGAGTACAGGGCCACGTGCCGTGTTAATGAAATAGATAGGATTAGTGCAGGATTGGAAAAATGCACGATCCGCATAGTAACGCGTTTCCTCAGTTAAGGGAAGGTGTAAACTTATGCAATGACACTCGCGTTGTAGTTCTTCTAATGAAGCCTCCTTAAAGGTCCCGTCTGAGAAGTTTGACTTGTACTTATCGTGTACTAGAACTTGAATCCCCAACTGCGTTAAGAGCTGAACAAATCTACTGCCCATAACCCCATATCCGATGATTCCGACGGTCATCGAATGCAATTCACGGCCTTTATTTTCCTCGCGCTTCCATTGTCCTTCGCGCACCTCTCGCTGCGCTCGAGGCATATGGTTGATGAGACTGAGCAGCATCCCCAATGCGTGCTCCGCTACTGCTTGGGCATTGCCTTCGGGCACGCGCAAACAAGCAATGTTTTTCGAGGAAGCGTGGTCCGTATCTATATTTTCCAAGCCAGCGCCAAGACGACCTATGGCCTTAAGGTTGGGAAATTTGTTGATGAATGCCGCGTCTACAGGAACCCTGGAACGTATGATGATGACCTCAACCTCAAAGTGCGATGCTGGAAACGCTTCGACTGGTGCACTGTATTCACGCACTAATTCAAGCCCACCTCTTTCGAGACCTTGCTCAAGAAGCTCATGGGTATAGTCCAGCAGCAGTGCTTTCATTAGTAGCCAATGATTAATCGGCCAATCTGGAAATAAATGATCAAGCCGATGACATCGTTTGCCGTCGTGATAAAAGGACCTGTTGCTAAGGCCGCATCGATGTTGAATCTATTGAGCATCAACGGGATGAACGTCCCGAAAAGGGAGGCAAAAATGATGACGGTGAGTAGCGATACGGATACAGTCATGGTTACTTGTTGGCCATAGCCTAATAAAAGACCGGCAGCAAGCATCACCGCTGCGAGAATCAAACCGTTGACCAATCCAACCGACAACTCTTTAATAAGTTTCTTCGTCATGTTGTGGTCTGCACGGTTGCTCGCCAAGGCTTGCACCACGATCGCGGAGGATTGGACCCCGACGTTTCCCGCCATCGCTGCAATCAGGGGCATAAAGAGGGCAAGTGCTGGAACACTTTTAATATCTCCTTCGTTTTCACCGAGCATCAATGCCACGATCAGGCCGCCGAACAACCCGATAAGCAACCATGGAATGCGTGCTCTAGTAATATGAAGAACGGTATCGTCACTTTCCACCTCATCGGTCAAACCCGAAGCAAGCTGGTAATCACGCTCGGCTTCTTCACGGATGAAATCCACGACATCATCCAGGGTAATACGACCGAGCAATTCACCGACTGCATTGACTACCGGAATTACAAAAAGATCATATTTCTGCATCATGTTCGCTACATCCTCAGCCGGTGTAGTCGACAAAACTGTATGTTGAATAGGGGTATAGAGTTCCGAGATGTTCTCTGTACGCTTGGCCGTCAGCAGCTTTTTCAAACTCAATGTTCCTACCAAGATATCGTCTTCATTGACGACATAGACAGCGTGCACTCGGTCTACGTTTTCAGCCTGCGTTCTCATCGCAGCAACGCATCGCAGCGCCGTTAAACCCTCTTGAACTTTCACATATTCCGTGGCCATTAACGCCCCGGCGGTATCCTCCTCGTGAGTAAGTAGCTGGGCAATTTTCTTCGCCTGCTCCACATCATCCACCTTGGAAAGCACCTCCTTAGTCAGCTCTTCCGAGAGCTCAGAAAGCATGTCCGCCGCATCATCACTGTCCATGTTCTCCACGAGCTCATGGGCGATATCTTCAGAGGTATAGGTCTTTAGAAGTTCCGAACGAACGTCCTCATCAATCTCAACGAGAATATCGGCAACAAGCTCTGCATCTAAGCGCTCGAGGAAAAACTCAATCTCCTCAATCTCTCGGGACTCCAAGGCTTCAGCAATATCAGCAGCATGCAAGTCCATGGTATATTCCACAAACTCAGCCCAATCAATGGCGTTAATTGCACGCTCGATCCGTTCTTTTACACTAAGCTCTTCCATCTTCAATGGCTATTATCAGTTCTACAAACTGTTCGTGGCCGAGTTGTTCCGCTCGCTGGCTAAGGTAAGGGTGCTCAAAGCCTTGTGGCAAGTTAAGGGTTTTCAACGCATTCCTTAGGGTTTTTCTTCGTTGCCCAAAGGCCGCCTTGACATAGGTTTTTAGCTGTTTGAAGGGGATGGCTGGATCTTCCGCTTTACGCACCATGTGCATCACCCCACTGTCCACTTTGGGTGGTGGGTTAAATACACTCGGCGGTACGGTAAAGTCATAGGACAAATCATAGTAGGCTTGACATAACACGGATAAGATTCCATAGGTCTTGCTTCCGGGAGGCGCGCAGAGTCGTTCAGCTACTTCTTTTTGGAACATGCCTCCAAAAACCGGGATCTGATCACGCATGTCCAGTACTCTAAAAACAATCTGAGAGCTAATGTTGTATGGGAAATTACCCACCAAGGCGAATGGTGTGTCCTCAAACACTTGCTTGGGGTTCCATTTGAGAAAGTCCGTTTCTAGGATTCTCGCACTTAGGGTATTGTAGTTCGCTTGCAAATAGCTCACACTTTCAGAATCAATCTCAATGACCCAAGTTTCAAGATCAGGAATCTGCAGTAGGTATTTTGTCATGACGCCCATACCCGGACCAATCTCCAAAACCTTAGTAATTCCCTCATACGGCACGACGTTCGCAATGCGCTGCGCAATATGCTCGTCTTTGAGGAAGTGTTGCCCCAAATGCTTCTTAGCTCGTACCTGTCCGTGATCTCTCATGTTCGCAAAGGTAGGCTTTCCTACCACGGGAATCCACCTAAAAAGACTAACTTGCACGTACCTATTACAACCAAAGAACCACTGACCATGGTACAACCCACTACGCTCGGCGAATTCATCGTCGAGAACCAAAAGGATTTCCCCTTTGCAACCGGGGAATTATCCCAGCTACTCACTTCCATTCGTTTGGCCGCTAAGGTGGTCAACCGAGAAATCAACAAGGCTGGATTAGCCGATATTCTTGGCGCCATGGGTAGCGAGAACATTCAAGGTGAAGCCCAGCAAAAACTCGACGTCATTGCAAACGACACCTTTATGCGTGCATTGCGCAGCATGGGTCAAGTATGTGGTGTTGCAAGCGAAGAAGAAGAACATTTCGTCGGCTTCGACGATGAGATTCACAGCGACGCACGATATGTCGTATTGATGGACCCGTTGGATGGCTCCTCGAACATTGATGTGAACGTGAGTGTGGGAACTATTTTCTCCATTTACCGCCGCATCACCCCCGCCGGAAGTCCGGTAGAAATGAAAGATTTCTTGCAGCCCGGCGATGCACAAATAGCAGCAGGATATGTGGTCTATGGTTCCTCAACCATGCTTGTTTACACAACGGGCAATGGGGTCAATGGCTTCACATTGGATCCTTCCATAGGGGTGTTTTGCCTTTCTCATCCGGATATGCAGATTCCTAAGGACGGTAAAATTTACAGCGTCAACGAAGGGAACTACGTGCATTTCCCTGAAGGAGTGAAGCGCTATATCAAGTATTGTCAAGAGTACGACGAGGCCACTAATAGGCCATATACCTCGCGCTACATAGGCTCATTAGTTTCCGATTTTCACCGCAATCTTATCAAAGGCGGGGTGTATCTTTACCCCACAGGAACCATGGCCCCGAAAGGCAAGCTTAGGCTTCTGTACGAGTGCAACCCACTCGCCTTTATTGTTGAACAAGCCGGCGGCATGGCCACGGACGGAACCCGACGAATCATGGAGATTGCACCTGATGAATTGCATCAGCGTGTGCCGTGTTTTATTGGGTCGCCGCGTATGGTCGAAACCGCCCACGCGTTTTTGCGGAAATACGAAAACTAACCTTTGGAATTAGCGGATTTACTCTCGCATTACTCAGACCACCCCTTAGTTGATGCCCTCGCCTCAGCGGCAACTTCGCAGCAGATTCAATCTATTGGATACCGCACAGCGGGTAGTTCGCACACGGCCCTTTTAGCCGCAGCTGCCTATGTTCGAACGGGCACTACCCAATTACTCATTGCAGAAAGTAAAGAGCAGGCCGCCTACCTTCAAAACGACCTTGAGAAGCTTCTAGGCAAGACGCCGTGTTACTTCTACCCTGCCTCTTACCGTCGTCCCTACGAGGTCGAGCAAACCGACAACGCGAATGTATTGCTGCGCGCAGAGGTGCTGAACCATTTATCGAGTCGACGCAAAGCACCGCTGGTCATTACGTTCACCGAGGCCTTATTTGAAAAGGTGGTGACCAAAAAGGAATTGGAAACCAACACCCTCAAACTTCACGTCGGCGAGAAAATCAGCATTGACTTCCTCAACGAGACGCTTTTCGAATACCGTTTTGAACGTGTAGATTTTGTCACTTCACCGGGCCAATTCTCCGTGCGCGGCGGCATCGTCGACATCTTCTCGTTCTCCAAGGAAAACCCATACCGCATCGAATTCTTTGATGATGAGGTCGAAAGCATACGTTACTTTGATATCGAAACCCAACGCACCATAGGCAAAGCATCTAAAATGAGCATCGTGCCTAACGTTGAGAATAAAACCTTCCTCGAAGCACGTGCCCCCTTCCTTTCCTACCTCCCAAAAGACACACAACTCTGGATCAACACCCCGTCGCTTTTAGTCGCCGGTCTGGACCGATTAATGGACCTCGCCGAGCAAGCTTACAGCAATCTCGCCGATAACATCACCCGTGCCACCCCCGAAGAACTATTCGTTTCGGGCGATGCCTTCAAACGACTGTTAATGGAATACAGCCGTGTGGAATACGGTAAGGCAGAATGGCATACAACTACTATTGAGAGTACTGCGCTGCCACAAAGAGCCTTCAACAAGGACTTCCATCTGCTCGCACAGACCCTTATCGATGCCAACGACCGCAACATCCTACCAGTATTGATGTGCGCCAACGAAAAGCAGGTGAACCGCTTTGAAACCATTTTCGAAGACCTCCAACTGCAGCCCAATTACAAGACTACAGAGATTGCTTTGCACGAAGGGTTTGAAGACCCTCAATCAGGACTCTACCTCTATACAGATCATCAGATTTTTGATCGCTACCAACGCTTTACCATTAAAAATGGTGCTCAGAAAAAGCAAGCCATTACCCTCGAGCAACTCAACGCACTTGAGTTCGGCGACTTTGTTACCCACGTCGATCACGGAGTCGGCAAATTTGGCGGTCTGCAAAAAATAGACAACAATGGCACCATACAAGAAGCCATCAAACTGATCTACCGCGACAACGATATCCTGTATGTGAGCATTCACAGCTTGCATAAAATCAGCAAATACAACGGTAAAGACGGTACCGCGCCATCGCTGAATAAACTTGGCAGCCCGCAATGGCAAAACCTCAAGAAGAAAACTAAGGCCCGCGTCAAGCAGATTGCCTTTGATTTGATTCAGCTCTATGCCAAGCGCCGCGAAGCCGTAGGATTTCAATGTGCACCAGACGGCTACCTACAGCACGAGCTCGAAGCGAGCTTCCTCTACGAGGACACGCCTGACCAACTTACCGCAACCGAGGCCGTTAAAAAAGATATGGAGGGCACCATTCCTATGGACCGCCTCATCTGTGGCGATGTGGGTTTTGGAAAAACAGAAATAGCCATTCGCGCGGCATTTAAAGCCGTAGCTAATGGAAAGCAAGTGGCCATTCTTGTCCCAACCACCGTATTGGCCTTCCAACACTTCAAGACCTTCAGCAAGCGCCTCGAAGGCTTCCCCGTAACAGTAGATTATATCAATAGATTCCGCACAGCTAAGCAACAGCGCGAGACCTTAGCCGGTCTGAAATCTGGAAAAATTGACATCGTCATAGGAACGCACAAACTGGTTAGCAGCAGCGTAGAATACAAGGATCTTGGACTACTCATTATTGATGAGGAGCAGAAATTCGGCGTTGCCGTGAAAGATAAAATCAAGACGCTCAAGGTCAATATTGACACGCTTACCTTGACCGCCACTCCTATTCCGCGCACTTTGCAGTTCTCTCTCATGGCCGCTCGCGATTTAAGTGTGATGACCACGCCACCACCGAACCGACAGCCCATCGAAACGGAAATAATCGGCTTCAATGAGGAGGCCATTCGCGATTCCATTAGTTATGAAATCCAACGTGGTGGGCAGGTGTTTTTCATTAATAACAGAGTCAGCAACATTCAGGAGGTAGCTGGCATGATTCAACGCTTGGTTCCTGATGCCAATATTGCTATTGGCCACGGACAAATGGACGGCAAAAAGCTGGAAAAAATCATGCTTGACTTCATGGATGGCAAATACGACGTGCTCGTTGCTACCTCCATTATTGAAAGCGGACTGGATGTTCCAAACGCCAACACCATTATCATTAATAACGCCAACCATTTCGGCATGAGTGACTTGCACCAAATGCGCGGTCGCGTAGGCCGTTCTAACAAAAAGGCATTCTGTAAACTCATCAGTCCTCCGCTGCATTCGTTAACTGATGAAGCCCGTAAACGCCTACAAGCGCTAGAGCAATTCACGGATCTTGGTAGTGGATTTAAAATCGCCATGAAAGACCTCGAGATTCGCGGCGCAGGGGATTTGCTTGGCGGCGAACAAAGTGGATTTATTTCCGAGATGGGCTTTGACACCTATCAAAAGATCTTAGCAGAAGCGGTTAAAGAACTCAAGGAGAATGAATTTAAAGAGCTCTATGACAACCCGGATAAGAGCAAAGGGTCCGATTTTGTGGACGATGTCCAGATAGATACCGACATGGCCATTCACATCCCGGACCACTATGTAAACAACATCGAGGAACGCCTCAAACTATACCAACGCCTTGGCTCTTTAGAGCAAGAGGACGAGCTCTTGGCCTTCGAAATGGAATTAGAAGATCGCTTTGGCCCGCTTCCCAAGCAAGTCATGGACCTTATCTACAGTGTTAGAATCAAGTGGACTGCTAAACACATTGGGTTCTCAAAACTCATTATCAAAAGCGGTAAACTGATCGGTCATTTTGCAGCCGAGAACAACAGTGAATACTACCAGCTGCCAATCTTCTCCGCCCTATTGAGTTATTTAAAGACGCAACCAAGAACCGTTCAAGTCAAGCAGAAAAACGACAAACTCACCTTTGTCGTGCAGAACATTTCGTCCTTGAGCGCCGTTTATGACGTATTGCAAAACATTACCCAACTCGAATCAACCTCTGCATGAGTACCACTGTAAGCACATACGTAGATGCTAAACTGAATGAATTGGCCAATAGCCGTAGCCATTTTGAAAAGCTCTTTTATTTCCTTGAAGACGAGGAGCTACTCTTCATCCCGGAAGGGGAGCTGTGGTCAGCCATAGAATGCATTGAACACATCAATAATGTGAATGAGGTTTACCTGCCTCAGCTCACCAAGATTTGTCAGCTTGAAAATGCCAAGGAACGTGAATCATTAACCCTATCAGGATTTCAAAAATGGGTAGGCAATAAGATGGCACCACTCTCTTCGGCCGGTTCCAAGGTGCCAGCACCTAAGTCAATTCAGCCGAGACGGCTTCGAAACCCAGACCTTAAGATTGCCCCACAAAAGGTCATGGAAAACTTCATTAGCGACCTCAGCCAGCTTGAGAAAATCATTCGCATCATTCCACACAGTAAAGAACTTAGCAATGCACGTGTTCAATCGGTCGTTCCTGCGGTCAAACTCAAAGCGCTTACTGCCATTGAGATCTTAGTGCCACATATTCAGCGACACATGGAACAAGCCCAACGCATCCTAGAAGGCGGCCGTAATGCAAAGCTCGAGGCGGAAGCCAACAAGAATCCAGATCTAATCTACCCCACCGCTCCAACGAAGGAGTAAGGAAAATTTTCAACCCATAAAAAACCCCCTGCGGCTGCGCCGCAGGGGGTTTTTAGTGCCGTAATTTTTTCGGCTTACATCACCTTGATCCACAACTTGCCGTTGTATTGACCATTGAAACCAGTCTCTTGCGCATATTTAGCTGCTTCGTAGTTGTCAAACTTCAAGAGGAATACATAGTACATGTTATTCTTTGGGTCTTGGAAAATATCAGAAGCAATGCCTTGCTGCTTGAGCTTGTTTTGAAGCTTAGCCGCATTGTTGCTTGAACCAAAAACACCTGCTGTAACATAGTAACCCGAAGATCCGGCTTGTACATTACCTGCATACTGGTTAGGGTCGTACCCTTTAATGTTGCTCTTCACATTACCACCTTGAGGAGTAGTTGGGAAGTTTGACGCAGAATTATTGTCATTTCCAGAATTTGGAAGACGAATGTTCATACCGTTACCAGAACCATTACCGCCCATAGCACCGCCATTCTGGCCATTGCTAGCAGATGCATCTGCTGCTGCTTGGGCTGCTGCTTCCGTAAGCTCGCCTTTCATTGCATCTTTCTCCGCATCGAACATCTCTTTCTGTTGTGCTGAGATTTCGTCTTTGAATTCATCTAGACGGTCGTTCAAAAGATCTTCTAAATCTTCTGTTGAACGGCGTTGACGGTCTTTCAACTTTTTCAACTCATTCTCAAGACGTTTGTCCTTTTTACTTTCACCAAAGGTGTAACGCAACATGAATTCATGAGAATTACCCAAAGCAAAACCATAGGTATTCAGAGAGAAGTCATAGGCGTATCCCATGGTGATATTCTCTGTCAAGTGAAGACCTGTATTCGCCGTAACCGCATACGATGAGCGGTATGCTGCACCGATGTAGAAATATTCTTTATGGTTGAACATCAACCCTGCATCCACTTGCGGGATGGTCACCTCGTTTGCACGTACAGTTACGAAAGGACTCAACGTCATCAAACCTTTCTGCAATTGAACATCGTACTGTGTGTTCACCACATAGTGACGCATGTAGTGGTACTGCATTGGCCCTAGGTAGTTGTCTGAGAAATCAACTTTCGGCGCAAGTAAGTTAGGTACAGCAGCACCGAAGCTGAAATCGCCAAACTGTAGATTGAAACCGAAGTTCAGGTCAAACTTACCCGTGTTCATTGCGCTAAAAAGCACCGGGTCCAATTCATCCGGTACGCGAATCCCCGCAACATTGATATTGTTGTTCACGTAACCAGCACCCAAACCTAAGCTAAGGCTGTTCTTATCCGTGAACTTCACGTGCCAAGCATACGAGCCATAGAAACCAGAACGTGCTACGATGTCCGTTTGATCATTGAAGGCATAGCCGCTATATCCAAACTTCAGATCATCACGGTTACCATTAAACGCCATAAACTGTGTTTCCGGCGCACCCTGGATATCTGTCCATTGGCGGCGGTTCAACACAGAGATTTCTGTTTTCCCTTCAATCCCGCTATAGGCAGGGTTAAAGAGATATGCAGTATTCAAATAGTTCGAAATAAGCGGGAGCTGCTGGGCTTGTGCTGTCCATCCACCCAATACTACTGCGCTAAGTACAAATAACTTTTTCATGATTAGATGTTGTTTAAGACAGTCACTGCCGATTTAACTCTGATTTCATTATTGTGGGTCAATACGAAGTAGTACGTTCCATCATCTAGTTTAGCACCACCATCGGTCGTACCGCCCCAGGCGTTGTTGTACACTTCCTGATTGTATACCGGAGTTCCCCAACGGGTATATACGGTAAACTCACATGGATCACCATTGGTGATGCCGCTTAGGTCAAGCACATCGTTCATACCATCACCGTTAGGAGTAATGACGTTCTGAATATTGCCGTATGTGTTCGCGTAGATTACAACAGAATCAAGCTCTTTAACAAAGACCTGAATGCTAGCTGTATCAGTACATCCGTTGATGTCCTCTACTTGGATATAGTATGTAGTAGTATCTGCGGTTGGTAGAGCCAAGGTAGAAGCACCATGTTGATTGCTAAAGGTCGATGGCGCGTCCGCAAACCAGTAAAAGGATGTCCCTCCAGTAGCAGAAAGCGTAGTATTATCACCAGGGCTGATGATCTGTGGTGAGGCCGTGGCTGTTGCAACTACCGCGTAGTTGTAAATGTCCAAGGTATCGTAGGTCTTACAAGAATTTATGCCTGTAGCTTCGATAATATATTGTCCAGGTTGAGAAAGATAGTTTTGGCCTCCAACCCAAAGACCACCGTTCCAAGAATAGGATAAGGCATTACTCACCACACTCACTAAAACACTATCATACACACATATACCCAATGAATCCCCTGGCTGAATAGCCAAGGTCGGGAAGTTCACAAATTCAACAGTCGTTTCATTCGTTATGTATGTACAAGTTTCATTAGTAAGTACCAAACGGTAATCCGCAGTATCCGCCACAATAGAGGTATCAACTGTCAACCACGGCATGGTATCGTTTGCCAAGTTCAACCAGCTACCGCTACCTGAAGGATAGGCAACTTGCCATTGGTATTCCCAAGTCGAGTTTAAAACAGTATCCGTAGCAGTTAAACGTGTTGAATCTGTCAAACACAATGTAGTCTTTGGCAACACCTGCCAAGCCCATGGCTGAACCACTACATTCGTTGCTGGCACAGTATCCACAATTACCGTGAACACATCACTAGTATCCGCACAACCACCTGGATCAGAGGTCACGACCAAGTACCAAGTACCAGTAGTGTCCACATCAATAGTTGGAAGCGTATCCCCAATTAGTGGGTACATCACTGGCTGACCGAAGATGTTTAAACTATCATCCTTCAACCATTGGTATTTGTAATCATTGATACCAGGAGAAAGGAAACTGAAGTGCTCCAAGGTCGCGATTGTACCCTTACACATGCGAATGCTATCCATTCCAACATAGTTGATACCTGCTCCACCATTTGCGAATACATCAGCCGGTGGAAGATAGGAATTTGCAATGGTATCGGTCGATGTTGCATCACATAAGTTCGAGCTTACCTCAACTGCGTACGCACCACTTGCAATCACGAATAAACTATCATCCGTCTCACCAGCCATCGGCGCGCCACCTTGCAACCACTGATAAGTGTAGGATTGACCTGCAGGTGGAGCATTGGCTACAAGAATTGCAGTATCCCCTTCACAAAAGGTAATCTCTCCGTTTTTATCAAACCACTGAAATGCGGTAATGGATGTATTAGGGTTAGCTCCGATAATCACATTTGAGATGGTATCTGAAATGCGTACTGGGTTCGATGAAACTAAACGGAAGCTATACACACCTTGTGTTGCGGTGGCTGGAACAAGGACATCTATGTTGTTTCCAGTGCTTACACCGTAAGCGAGAAGGGATGTAGTATTGACGAAATTTCCTGTGAAAGCCCCGCTGCTGTTACTCATTTCCACAGAGAACGTATTGCCTACGTTATAGGGAGAGGTAATGTCAAAGGAAAATACAATGGTATCCTCTTGACAGGCTTGCAAACTGAGCGATGCATTGCTTGTGCTTTGTGCCACGGCAGTTGCCGCGAAGAACAAGGATGCAAATGAGAGTAAAAGTTTTCTCATGTTACTGTTTTGTGTTAAACCATAGCGCAGTAAATGCGCATTGTTGCTAATTTCGCCATTGCACAGCAATTACCGTGCTACGTTTACTCATTAAAAAGAGGATTCTATCAACAATTCAAGCATTATGACCCAAAATCAAGTCGAAAGCATCCAATCAGCGATTTCAGCGCTGCAAAATTTGAGCGGAAAAGCCCTCCAAGAGGCGGTGGTTCAGGTGTTGGATCGCGAGGTGAAATATTACAATTGGACGGGATTTTATTTCATGAATGATGAGAAGCAGCAATTGGAGATTGGACCCTATGTAGGCGCCTACACCGACCATACCGTTATTCCTTATGGACGCGGCATATGTGGGCAAGTTGCCGTGAGCGGAAAGACCTTCGAAGTGCCGGATGTTCATGCGCAAGACAACTACCTAGCATGCAGTTTAGAGACGAAAAGCGAGATTGTTGTGCCCATGTACGCAGGAGATAAACTGGTCGGGCAACTGGATATAGATTCGCACGAATTGGACCCGTTTACAAAGGAGGATCATGTATTGCTAGACTGGGTCGTTGCTTTTGTTGCGGACCGATTAAGCTAAGCCTAACTCTGCATTCGAATCGCGTCCACAGGGTTTAATCGGGCTGCCATCCAAGCAGGAACCAGGCCTGAAACCAGGCCAATACTGGCACTTAAACCAAGGCCCAGTGCGATGTTGTACAGGCTTAGGAATATCTCGAGATCGAAAGCCTTAGCTGCGATATAGGCCGCTGCACCCACGAGAACCAATCCGGCCGCACCACCCAGTAAACAAAGCACAACGGATTCAGTAAGGAATTGGGCCAAAATGATGAAGTCCTTCGCACCCAAGGCCTTTTGTATCCCAATCTCGTTAGTTCGCTCGCGAACACTCACGAACATGATGTTCGCAATCCCGAATCCACCGACCAAAATGGAAAACATACCAATAATGGTCCCCATTACGCCCAATGCTCCAAAAAGGCTATCCAACTGATTTGAAATGAGCGATGGATCATTCAACGCGAAGTTATCATCCGCACCCGGACGCAATCTTCTGATGGAACGCATGATTCCGGTTAATTCATCTTTTAATTGGGCAATGGAAACTCCTTCTTTGGCGCTAACCATGATCACATTGCTGTCGCTTTTATCCGTATTCACAACCATACGAACTTTCTTAAATGGCACTATAACCATCTTGTCGTAACTCTGCCCAACGAGACTTTCGCCTACTTTTTCGAATACTCCAATGACCGTTAACTTTTGACCGCTGATCGTGATTCGCTGGCCAATTATTTCCTCTCCAGGTAAAAAAACCCCCTCGGCAATAGAAGCTCCAATAATACAATAAGGACGACCTGCACTCATCTCGGCCTCCGTGAAATACCTGCCTTGGGCCAATTCAAAATTCCAAATCTTATTGTACTCAAAAGTTGTCCCTAATACATCCACTCCCGAAGCTGAAAATCCATCGCGCTTCACCGTGGCACCTCCCAAGGAACTTCCGAAGGCAATGTTCTCCGCGTACTGACTTCTCCTGCGCAAGAGTTCTACCTCACTGTTCAAGGGAACCGGTCGATTCAGGTATTTCCACCAAGCGTATTCGCCGCCTCCACCCCAAGGCCATTTTTGGACGTAAACCACATTATCACCGAACTGACTAACACTATCTCGGATGTTTTTCTCCAACGAGTCAACGATGCTGTACACCAAGATGATTGCGAAGATGCCTATGGTAATTCCAAGCAAGGATAAAAACGTGCGTAACTTATTAGTTGCCAATGATATAAAGGCAAATACAAAGCTCTCTTTTAACAATCGAAGATAGGTGCGCAAAGGGGGATTTATTTCCTTCAAAATTAGCGCATTTAATACAGAATCTGCGCTGCGAAAACCTTACTTTTGCTCTTTCGCAAAATTTCCATTTAAAACCCTCTGCTTCATGCGCATTAAAAACGCCTTGATTTCTGTTTTCCACAAGGACGGTTTAGGTCCTATCGTTGACGCCCTAAATGCTATGGGCACCACCATTTATTCTACAGGCGGTACACAAGCATTTATCGAAGAACGCGGCATTGCCGTTGAACGCGTTGAGGATCTTACCTCATACCCATCAATCTTAGGAGGACGTGTAAAAACTCTACACCCAAAGGTTTTCGGTGGAATCTTAGCGCGCAGATCACATGAAGGCGACCAAGCGCAGATGGCGGAATACGAAATCCCATACATGGATTTAGTGATTGTTGACCTTTACCCGTTTGAGGCAACAGTTGCTTCTGGAGCTTCAGAGGCAGATATTATCGAAAAAATTGACATTGGTGGCATTTCACTCATTCGCGCTGCGGCCAAAAACTTCAACGATTGTTGGATCATTTCAAACATGGGGCAATACGAAGATGCCCTAAATGTCCTCACAAGTGATGAGGGCGCTACCCTCGAGGTGCGTCGTCGTTATGCACTTGAAGCGTTTGATGAAAGCTCAAACTACGACACGGCCATCTACCGCTACTTTGCAGGTGACCGTCTGGATTTAAAAATGAGCGGTCGTCAGAAGCAAACACTACGCTACGGGGAAAACCCACACCAAGAGGCTGCGTACTACGGCAACCTTGATGAGGCATTGGAACAAATCCATGGAAAAGCATTGAGCTACAACAACCTGCTCGATATCGACGCAACCGTCAACTTGATTCGTGAATTTGAGGATACCACCATTGCCATCATCAAGCACAACAACGCTTGTGGTCTAGCCACCCGCCCTAGCCTTGCACAAGCCTGGGACGACGCCCTAGCCGGGGATCCAGTAAGCGCCTTTGGTGGAGTCATTGCCGCGAACAGAACCATTGATGCGGCGACCGCAGAAAAGATGAACAGTCTCTTTTTCGAAGTACTCATTGCACCTGCCTATGATGCCGATGCACTCGAGATTTTGAAATCTAAAAAGAACCGCGTGCTTCTGCTATTGAAAGACTACGAAGTACCCGCCTTCAATGTTCGCACAGTATTGAACGGAACGCTAGTACAAGCTCGTGATGCCAAAACTGAAGGTGCTGCTGATATGGAAACCGTCACTAAAGTAGCGCCAAATGCTACTCAGGTTGAAGACATGATTTTTGCAGCGAAGATTTGCAAGCACACAAAAAGCAATACTATTGTTTTAGCTAAAAATGGTCAACTTCTAGGCTCAGGAACAGGCCAAACTTCTCGAGTGGACGCTTTGAACCAAGCTGTAGAAAAGGCACAGAGATTTGGATTCGATCTTCATGGAGCGGCAATGGCCTCAGATGCATTCTTCCCATTCCCTGATTGTGTTGAGATTGCGGATAATGCTGGAATCACCTGTGTCATTCAACCTGGCGGATCGATCAGAGACAAAGAAAGTATTGACTATTGCGACGCGCACGGAATGACCATGGTTACCACAGGAATCCGTCACTTCAAACACTAATTTTTATTACCTTGTATTCCTATGGGTTGGTTTAATTTCATGACAGAGGACATCGCTATTGACCTGGGTACGGCCAATACGCTGATCACCTACCAAGATAAGGTAGTAGTGGACTCTCCTTCTATTGTAGCGCAAGACCGAAGAACTGGTCAAATCATTGCTGTTGGGCAGGATGCTCGACAGATGCACGGTAAAACGCACGAAAACATCAAGACCATTCGTCCTTTGAAGGATGGTGTGATTGCAGATTTCGAGGCATCGGAGCACATGATTCGCGAAATGATCAAGAGTATTCCGTCATTCAAAAAGCGCTTATTCCCTCCCAGCCTTCGCATGGTAATCTGTATTCCTTCAGGCATTACTGAAGTAGAAAAACGTGCGGTAAAAGACAGTGCGGAGCGTGCAAATGCAAAGGAAGTTTACTTAATCCATGAACCAATGGCAGCAGCCATTGGAATCGGGGTAAACGTGCTTGAACCAAAAGGAAATATGATCATTGATATCGGCGGTGGTACTACTGAGATTGCAGTATTGGCCATGGGCGGTATCGTTTGTGATAAAAGTGTAAAGGTTGCTGGTGATGTTTTCACTAACGACATTGCACTATGGATGCGCTCTCAACACAACCTTTACGTTGGGGAACGCACTGCTGAAAACATTAAAATTGCAGTAGGTGCTGCTCAAGAAGAACTTGATGAAACTCCGGAACCTTTCTCGGTTCAAGGTCGAGACCTTCTAACCGGTAAACCTAAGCAAGTGAGCGTAACACACTCGGAGGTAAGCAGAGCTTTGGAGAAAAGTATTACGCGTGTTGAAGACGCAGTTATGGAAGCGCTTTCTAACACTCCGCCAGAATTAGCTGCAGATATCTACAACTCGGGGATCTACCTTGCAGGTGGTGGTTCCATGTTGCGCGGTCTCGACAAACGAATTTCTGCAAAAACTGACCTTCCAGTATATGTTGCTGAAGATCCGTTGCGCGCGGTAGTTCGTGGTACGGGCATTGTATTGAAAAATCTCGAGCATTTTAAGACCATCCTTCAGAGCTAATAATCGACCATGAGGCAACTGATACTTTTTCTCTCAAAGTATCGTAACACTTTGTTGCTCATTGTGTTGGTGGCTTTTTCGTTGCTTCGACACGCCTTTAAGAATCCGGTCGCAGAGCACCGTATTAATCGCGTTGGATTTAGCACCATAGCGAGTGTACAGAACACGCTCTTCGGATGGAAGCAATATTGGAATTTAAGTGCCGTGAATGAAGAATTGGCTCGAGAAAATGCAGCTCTACGTGCCGGCAGCTATCTGAATAAAGCGCCTGCCTTCGCAAATGCACCTGGCTATGATTACCTTCCCGTGCAGGTCATCGAGTTTAGCTTCAATAAGAGTAACAACCACCTACTACTAAATGCTGGATCGCAGGATGGCATCGAACCTGGAATGGGCTTAGTTTCTAGTGAGGGCTGGGTAGGTACTGTGGTTGAGACTAGCGCAAATTTCAGTTCAGCAATCCCGCTATTGCATAAGAAAGGTAGTATTGGCGCACGCATCCCTGGCAAAGGCTTAGGGGAACTACGTTGGGATGGTAACAATTACCAACAAGCCAAACTTTTTGATATTCAAAGAGAACATGAGCCCGCGGTCGGAGACACTGTATTCAGTTTTACACGAGCAAGTGTAGCCCCACCAACAATAGTCGGTTGGGTAGAAAGTGCACGGCAAAATGAGGAAGATCTGAGTTGGGTAGCTACTATTAGATTGGCCCATGATTTTTCAAATATGAGTTGGTTGTATGCCTGCAGAATCATCCACAAAGAAGATTTAGAGACATTAAGCACTTCGGAACAATGAAAGGACTTCGAATCATAGCATCGGGCATCGGCATCGTGCTCTTTCAATGGGCCTTCATTCAAGGACTTCCTTTGACGAGCTATGGCAACCCCTACATGTATCTGTGGTTTCTGCTCATACTTCCTTATCAGACCAGTGTACCATTGCAATATTTCCTCGCTTTTCTCATAGGGAGCCTCATGGACAGCTTTGAGCAAAGTGGCGGCGCGCATACTATCGCTTGCCTTACCTTGATTGTTTTGAAACCAATTGTAGAAAGTGCTTTGCTGGGCTTCCGCAAACCCGAGGAAGATGAAGGTCTGGCTTCACTAAGTCTTGGACCATTCATCACTACTGCTTCTATTCTAGTGATTCTGCACCACCTGATGCTGTTCACTATGGAGAACTATGGTTTCGAGCACTATGACCAAGTGCTCATTAGAACGTTCTTCTCTTCCCTTCTTTCGCTTTTATTGCTCCTTATACTTCACGCATTAATTGGGAAGCGTTATGCGAAGAAGTAGTGCCTTTTACATTGGAATCACGTTGATTCTTTTGGTTTTTTTGGGCCGATTATTCCAAGTCCAAATCCTAAACGACGATTATGCCGCGCGCGCAGAGCGAAACGCTACGGCAGCTGAAAAACTATATGCACCAAGGGGATACGTGTATGACCGCAATGGCGAGCTCATGGTAGGAAACTCGCCAGCCTATGACCTCATGGTAAGCCCATATTTAGTCAAGAATTTGGATACTGTGGCTTTAGGAAACCTTTTAAAACTAGAGGTGGCAGATATCAAAGAACTCCTCGAAGCCGCCAAGCGATATAGCTACTTCCGCAGCAGCATGTTCATGAAGATGCTCTCCAAAGAGGAATACACCAAAATCAACAATGAACTAAAAACCTTCGCAGGGTTCCACGTCCAAAAACGTATTCTCCGCTATTACCCAAAGCCCGGTGCTGCAAATGTGGTGGGTTTTATCGGCGAGGTAAATACCGACTTCATCCGCTCAAACCCAGAGTATTCTATGGGCGACCTCGTTGGCAAAAGCGGCATTGACAAAAGTTATGAGGACGCGTTGAAAGGAAAGCACGGGAAGCGATTCTATATAGTAGACCACCGCAACCGGAAATTGGGCAGTTGGAAAAACGGAGCCTTTGATGAACTTCCAGAACCAGGGATTGACATCACCAGTAGCATTGACCTTGACCTGCAACTGTACGGCGAGAAACTCATGCACGGTAAGCGCGGATCCATTGTCGCCATCGAACCCAGTACAGGCGAAATTCTCGCCATGATCACCTCACCGAACTACGACCCCAATGACCTTGTTGGCCGTATACGAAGTCAGAACTACACCACGCTCTATTACGACTCTATCAACAAGCCCTTATTTGACCGTGGGATTCTAGCCGAATATCCACCGGGATCACCATTTAAACTGATCGGCGCATTAGTTGGTCTTCAGGAAGGGGTTATTACTCCTCGTACTACCATGACATGCTACGACGGATTTCATTTTGGCAAACTCCATGTGGCTTGCCATTGCAAGGGAGGACCTCTTGATTTGAAAAAAGCCATCTCCGAAAGCTGCAACAACTATTTCTGTAGCGTGTACCAACGCACAGTGGATCACTCTGGGAATTCACGCGAAGGCCTCGAACGCTGGAGCGAACATGTAAAAAGTTTTGGGCTTGGCACATTTTTAGGAAACGACTTGCCCACCGGAAAACGGGGCAATGTACCTGATGTAGCATTTTATGACAGGTTTCTAGGGTATACGGGCTGGCGCGGAGCAACAAGTGTAAGTAATGGCATCGGCCAAGGTGAATTAGTAGCCACACCTATACAGATGGCAAATATGGTAGCCGCCATCGCAAATCACGGCTATTATTATACGCCGCACATCATAAAATCCATCGGAGATGGCCGCACTATAGATAGCAACTACACTACTCGAAAATACACCACTGTTGACTCAATTCATTTCCCAGTGGTCATTGACGGTATGTTTGAAGTATTCGAGAGTGGAACCGCTCGAGGAGCAAGAATGCCTCATATTACACAATGCGGAAAAACGGGAACCGCTCAGAATCCTCACGGACAGGACCACAGTATTTTTGTGAGCTTTGCCCCCAAAGAGCAGCCTAAGATAGCGCTTGCTGTTATTATTGAAAACGGATATTGGGGATCTCGATGGGCCGCACCCATAGCGAGTCTAATGACGGAGTATTATTTGACAGATACCATTACAAGACCCCAGTTGGAGGCTAGAATGTTCGAAGGCAACCTACACGAGGAATACAAGCTGCAGCACAAGGCCATTTATGGAGAAGACACCACATATATTCCGAATTTCTAATGGCACGAAGTAGTAGCAGAAATAGGATTAAGGTTGATTGGGTTGTAGTACTACTCTACGCGATCCTCGTATTGTGGGGTTGGATCAGTATTTACGCCGCCGTATTTAATGAAGAGGCCGTAAGTATTTTGAACCTCACCCAAGAATACGGGAAGCAGCTCATTTTCATGCTTACCAGCCTGGTGATCATCGGCGCTATCCTCATATCCAATTATCGCTTGTGGACAAACTTCGCTCCCTTATGGTATTTCCTCACAATGCTATTGCTGGTGGGTGTACTGTTCGTGGGCAAAAAGATAGGTGGTGCTCGGAGTTGGTATGGCATTGGTAGTTTTTCACTACAACCATCGGAACTTGCAAAGTTCGCCACTGCTTTGATGATGGGCTATTACATGAGCTTACCTCGAACGGATGTTCGAAAGTGGCCCAATAGGATTGTGGCCGGATCCATTTTCTTCTTGCCAGCCCTATTAATTGGCCTGCAGCCGGATGTCGGATCTAGTCTCGTATTTATAAGTCTTATCCTAGTCTTGTATCGCGAAGGCATGCCCGGCTATTATATAGGTATTGCACTTGCAGGAATTGCTTTAAGCGTCATAGGACTAATGTTTCCGCTAAAATGGGCGCTACTAGGCCTGCTCACCACAAGTATTTTAGTTTTCTTACTACTCCCGAAAAGACGTGGATTCTTCTTAATGAATGGCTTCGGACTACTCTCGGCTAGTGCCGTGGTATTCGCAGTTGGCCAAATCATGGAAAACCTTCTCGCCCCACACCAGCAAGTGCGTATTCGTGTGCTTCTCGGGCTTGAAAACGATCCTAGTGGTGCTGGATACAACACCCTTCAGAGTTTGATTGCCATAGGTTCAGGTGGATGGACAGGAAAAGGATTCCTCGACGGTACACAGACAAAATTGAACTTCGTTCCAGCGCAAAGCACCGATTACATCTTTTGTACCATCGGTGAAGAATGGGGGTTCTTAGGATCTGCTTTATTGATGTTGCTATTCGCGCTCCTCATTGGCCGAATAATCTGGCTCTCGGACAGGCAAAAAGATGCGTTTTCAAGAGTATATGGTTATGCCGTTGCAAGCATCCTATTCACGCACTGGATCATCAACATTGGAATGACTATCGGTCTTGTACCGACCATCGGCATCCCTCTCCCCTTCTTCAGCTACGGCGGCTCTTCACTTTGGGGCTTTACCATTTTGCTCTTCATCTTCGTGAAATTAGATGCTGAGCGGTGGAACCGACTCTCCTAAAAAAACACTCCCCCCGAGGCTGCGCCTCGGGGGGAGTGTGGACAATTAATTTTTTCGCTCTTCTACTAGAACATTAGGTAACGTTGATCTTCAACATCCGCCTTGTCTTGAAGTGCTTTGAATGCTTGTACATTCACAAGGCTTCTTAGACTACGCTCAAGGTTTTGTGCTTGATTGGTGTAGTCGATCGCTGGTGCAGGTTCTGCAGGAGAAGTCACTGCTACAAACGCACCATTATCTCCGTAGATTGCTTCACTGATCTCACCTGCCTCAAGGCCACAGATCGTTCCTACAACTTCTGCTTCATTACCGATACCTGCGATGTTCGCAGAACCGATACGGAAGTTTAAACTACGTACTTCTTTACCCAATGCAGCTGCCACATCTTGGATGCTTGAAGACGAAGCAAGTGCTGCTTCTATCTGATCTGCTACTAGGGCTTTCTTAGCTTCTTTTTTAGCTCCTTCCATACATTGGTCGGCAACCAATTCAAAAGGTGTAGTACCTTCTTCAAGGATATCAGTAAGGATTACTACAACATAACCTTTACCATCGTTTTCTAGAAGGCCAATGTTACCTGCTTCACGCTCTTCATCCCAAGCCCAACGTACTACACGTCTGCTTTGACCTAGCCCAGGAACATTTTCTTCAAAACGACCCAAGTTCTTAGCTGGACGCAAGAAGTGATTACGCTCTGATGCCAATGCACGGTAATCTTCTGCTGTCTGCGCATCTGCAGCATAAGAAGATGCTGCGCCATAGATGGCTTGAATAGTTTCATCAGACGGCAGGATATTACGAGTGATTTGACCCACTTTGTAAGCCTCAGTACCACCTTTCTGATCGGTAATCTCAATGATGTGGAAACCAAACTGTGTTGGAACCACGCCTAGTTTACCTTCTTCATTGAAGAAACAGAAGTTCTCAAATGGCTTGGCCATCATGCCACGCTTGAAGTAGCCTAGGCTACCACCTTTACCTTTTGCAACAACATCAGAAGAAAATTCATTGCTGATATCTTCAAATGCAGCGCGGTTGCCGCTCAAATAATCGAACAAGCTATCCGCTAAAGCCTTCGCTTCCATTGGTGAACGAGTAACGCTAGGATCAACACGAGTTGCTCCGGCAAAAGGAATTAAAATGTGACGTGCCTCAACACTGTCCGCAATCATTTTCTTGTCGACAAGTTTCAAGATTGAGTACGCTGAACCTAGATCGATAGGGCCTTTCTGGTAACCTACGCTTTGACCAGCGATAAGGGTATCTAGACCAGTACCTACTAACTCTACTTCAGTAAAGTATTCTGAAACGAAACGGTCGTCACTGTGTAGGTTTACAAAAACGCTATCGTCTTCTACATTGAACCACTCCAATGCAAGTCCTGCGAGCTCTGCTTTTACCGCGTCACGGTCAGCATCAGAAGGAACAAGCTGGAAGTTTACAAATTCGATATTGCGAACCGCCTTTTGCTTGAACAGATCTTGGTTGTTTTTGTAGTATTTCTTTGCATCCGCTTCACTAACCTCGATATCATCTTCGTTGATGTCGATATATGGTACATACACGTACTGTGCAGGGTGCTGTGCATCGCTGCGACGAACTTGTGCTTCTACCAATCCCTTAGGCATGAAAAGCGCCTTTTCAAGAGCATTGTTGAATTTGAAGTTCTGCGCCTGGTTGCTAACTGCATTTTCGAAGGCCAACCACTGTGTCCACATCTCTGCCATTTGATCGTTCTGATCACGGTTCGCACGAACCTGGCTTAGGTATGAATTAAAAAGGTTGCGGTCAAACTGCCCTTGCTCATTTGCAAAGTTTTGACGCACGTTAGGGTTGTTCATGATGTCCAAAGCAATCTCTTCAGGACTCACTGTCATTCCAGCAGCCTCTAGCTCAGCTGAAAGAATCTCGTCTGAAAGGATGCTGTTCCATACGAAGTTTGCAAGTTGTACACTTGAGGTGTTTGCATACTGCTCTGGGTTACCTGCACGTAGCTCTTCCATTTTTTGGCTGAGCTCTTGACGTGAAATATCGCGTCCATTTACAGATCCCACCACATTTGGGTCACCAAAAAGTTTTGATCCACCTGAGCGGAACAAATCACCAAGTACAAATGCCATCAATGCTACAAACACGATGACTATCAATAATCCTGAGCGCTGTCTAATGCGTTCGATTGTTGCCATGTTGCTTCAATTAAATGAATAAGTCTGCGAATATAAGCAATGAGCGCGACTAAATCGCCCTTACAAGCACCTCTTCGAGGCGATTAGATTTGGTTTTTTGTACCACAAACAAAAATTGATTTGTACGCAATACGGTACCCTTCTCCGGAATGCTTTGATGAAGGTCTAAAAGATAGCCACCCAAGGTGTTATAGTTTTCACTTTCCGGCAGGTCTAAATTCCATTTTTCATTGAGGTAAGACAATTCTAATCTGGCAGAGAAGAGCCATTCACTTTCGCTCATTTTGCGTTCTAGAAGATCCTCACTATCGTGTTCATCCTCGATCTCCCCAAAGATTTCCTCGATTACATCCTCTAGGGTAATGATTCCACTAGTACCACCATGTTCGTCTAATACTACCGCGATATTTCGCTTTTCCCGCGTGAATAGATTTAAGATTTCATCGGCGCGCATGCTCTCGGGTATAAAGCTCACTGGGCGCAATACGCGTTGAATGTTTTCAGGCTTTTTGAAAAGTTCGAAAGCGTGAACGTATCCAATGATTTTATCGATGTTCTCTTCAAAAACGAGCAACTTGCTATAGCCGGAATGGATGAATAGCTCGCGCACCTTTTCAGGGCTTGTACCTACTTCAATACCTTCGATTTCTGTCCTAGGAATCATGAATTCACGAGCCTTGGTCTCGGGAAATTCAAGGGCATTTTTGAAGATTTCAAGCTCCGGATCGACATCGGTTTCACCTTCTGTATTGTTTGGAACTCGTTCGCGAACGAAATGATCGAGCTCTACTCGGCCAAAGGCAACATTTTCTTCTGCGATCTCTAAACGGAATATGTATTTCAAGAAGAATTGGCTAATACCTAACATCAATGCACTAGGTATGCGCAAGATCCAATACAGCAAAAATGCCGGAATACTCAACCAACTCATTAACCCCTCCGCATTCTGACGAAAAACGGCTTTTGGCAAAAGCTCGGCAAGCATTAAAATGATGATGGTTGATACGGATGTTTCAAGTAATAGAGCGAGGTACTCCCAAGCGCCCCAAGACTCAAAAACGGGCTCCATCCATTGATGCATGTAGTTTCCATACAGCACTAAAGCAACATTATTACCGACTAAGATCGCTGCAATAAACGGCGCCGGACGGTCGACCAGATAGCCTAGGCTCTTATATGCAAGTCGGCCTTTCTGTCGCTCGAGTTCTACGTGCAGTTTGTTGATGCTTAAGTAAGCCATTTCTAGACCTGAAAACAGGGCTGAAAAGAAAACGGCGAGAACTATGGGAATAAAAATGCTCACAGTTATTTATTCATGGCGCGCAAACGCGATCTACGCCTCAAGAAATACATAAAAATTGCAGCACCCAGAAATAAGGTGAATTGAATGGTTCGTGTCCAATTCCCCCACGCCATGTAGATCTCTACAGCACTTACTGCTGCTACACCTAACCATAATATCTCAACTAAGCGTAATGCTCTATTCATCGTCTATTAGTATTTCACCTTGTACCTTAAAGATACGATAGGTATTGAATTCTTGGTCCGCCTCAAAGCCTTTTCCGGTAATGAGTTGTCCATCCGTGCGTATCTGCACTTTGGCATCGCTATACAAACGCTCCTCCTTCTTGTTCCAATACAGACGCTCACTACTCATGCGTTCGCCTTTACCATTGGTTAAAACTACATTACCGCCAATGGCCCATAGGTCATCGTTCTTTAACTGTCTTGCAGTATCCGCTTCTAAGACGGTGGAGGTTAATGATTTGCCATTGTAAAATTGGACCTTAATACGTTTTCCAAAAAACACATATGGCGGATCTTGGTTGCCAAAATCTTGGACTAAACCCGCCTGGATCTCCAATACCTTATGCCCTGAGTCGCTATAGGTAATAGTCGCTCCAAGCTGCTCGTTCAATGGATAGAATTTCGGGGCGTCGCTTACCACATTCACCTCTTTAACATCGTTCGCACAACCCACGAGAAATGCTGTGAACAATGATAGAAGTAAAAAGCGATTAAGTAGCATAGGCCTAAGTTCGGAAAAAAGAAAATCCCCTGAACAAAACGCTCAGGGGACTCCATTTATTTTGGATGTACTATTTAGTAAAACTTAACAGTAACCTTTTCGTTGATCCAACAGCCGATGTTTACTACATCGCCTTCTTTGTATCCAAGTTGGAAAGCTACCCCTTTATCAGGTACAGCTTGAGAGTAAGCGCTGATCAACTTAGAAGCCTTAGTCGCAACTTCTGGATCAATGCTGCGCGCGTACGTCAACTTATTGATCGCCGCCCAGTACACTGCATTCTTTTCAACCGCATTGCTACCACAGCTACCCGCAGCTTCAGCATAGATCGTTGCCAAGTACAGGTAAGGATTACCCCAGTCTTTGCGCAATTGACCAGCTTTCAAACAGCTAGTTTTTGCAGCGCTTAGTTGGCCCATCTTTTGGTTAACATATGCAAGTCCCATGTAATCATTGGCCTTACGACGCAGATCTTCTTCCTGTTCGATGGCTTCCGTATAGTACTTCTTAGCCATTGCCCAGTCGCCCTTGTTCACACCGAGTTTCGCCATGTTACGTGCCGCTGCAGCGCTTGGCTCAAGTCCATAAAGGGTCTCTGCAATCATAATGAACACCGGGTTATCGGTACAAGAAGTTACCTCACCGTTATCATCTACACGCTCTTTTTGCAACATGTTACCGGCGCGCTTCAACCATTCAATATTATCCTTGTTTGCAATAAAGGCTTCCTCGTTGTAGATGCGACCTAGCTTATCACAAGTCAATAGTGGGCTAAGAATTTTCTCGATGTTGCGTTGTACTGCTTCGATGTTACGCAAGCGAATCTCATTGTTCGAAATCTTACGCTTATCTACTGAAGTATAGCCTTCTTCGTCGAGCTGGTATTTTGTTTTTAGCTCTTCCGCCTTATCTAGAACCGCTACCAATTCTGCCGTAGCCGCATCCATTTCAGGCTTTACCAATGGAGGTAATTTCGCAGCCTTCTTCATGCGTTTCTTAGAAGAATTATTGTAGGCATTAATTGAGTCGTATACTGCAACTTCTTTAGCAAAAGCCGCTTTAGCTACTTGTGCATAAGGAGTAACACTATCCGCATAGGCAATCCATTCAACCACAGAATCCGCCTTCAAAGAAATATTGTAGCTCTCAACGTTAAAGGTGTTGAAGTTGTATTCCAATGCCATCAAAGCTGAGTTGTACACTTCAAAAAGACGCTCAACATCTTTATTCTTATTGAACTCTTTAACGTTTGCTTGGAAGTAACGATCTATGTGAGCAACAGACATGTTGTCGCCCAACATATCCTTTGCTTCTTCAAACATCACTACTGCCTTCGAAACGCTATCCGCATTTTTCTTGTAGTAGTTGTAGAAGTGATAAGCCTTAGATGATAAGGCATTGGCTTTTTCTTCCGGGAAGTGGGTAGCAAAAGAATCGAACATGCCTAACAATTCTTGAATGTAGCCATTTTTCGATGCTTCATCCGGTGCGCTCTTGATCATAGCTTCCAATATATTATCACCATAGGTGTAAATACGGATGTTCGCCTGTGGACAAGTAGTGTACAAAGCATTCCAAGATTCATAAGCATCTTCGTAGTTCTTGCCTTGGTAGTAAGAACCCATGATGTTATAATTCTCGTAACACGATACTGAATCGGCAACAGAATTACCCCATTTGCCACTTTGCGCTTGGAGGCCAGTTGCCATAAAAACAATCCCTAATACGAAGAGAATTCGCTTCATAATACTCTGATTTTTATCTATATCTAAATTTCTGGAACCACTTATCATTCAACGTGATTCCTAGGTTAATGTTCCAATATTCTTCTTTTAAGTGACTATCGACACCGTCCCAACGTTGCCCTAGTCCCATACTTAAGTTCAAAAAGCTTGCCTTTTGTTCGCCCGGAGCCAAAGATCTGTAGATCAGAGGTAGGCTCATGCCGAAGTTCACCTCCCTAGTGACATAGCTTTGAGCGTCCCAGTGGTACTGTCCTATTTCTCTAGACATACCTAGGCGGTATCTTGAAATTGCAAGAAGGTTTGTCGCACGGCTCCATTGCGGAACAACATAGGCTGGAACAAAAACCAGCCCTGCACTTGCACGTTCGCTTGAGGTGAATTGTGTTTGTGGTGCCACCTCACCTGTTGGTGCAAATCCGCGGTATTCATGCCAGTTTGTGATGCGGTAATCGGCCACGAAGTCCCAAGCGTTAACTGGAACGTCTTGAACTTTTTTACTAATACCTATTCCGAAGCCCGTGAATGTAGGAAGGATCATTGTTCCGCCAGCAGTTAAGTTGTAGTACAATGTATCCACTGGAGTTTCTACGATACCGCTATTGATGAATGAATACTGAGTGGTGATTTGACGCGCGTTCATATCCCCACCCAAACCATAGACCGCACCGGCTACGAGGTGGTAGTTCTTAAGATCACCTTGCAACTGAATCCCTCCATCGAAGGTGAAATCACTTATACCTGTTTTGGTCGTCTTGCTCACCGATAGGTAGCGAGAGTCGGCGATGATGGTTTTGTTGCTACTTACCTCCTCGCCGAAAATATATTTTGCGTTACCACCTATGCTGATCCATTTCAAGGGTTGGACTGCGAGGCCGATGGTGAATTGGTCGTACCCCCCTTCACCTAAGGAACGGTATTCATACAAACCGAAATCATCTGAAGTATCGGCCACACTGACATTATATCCTTTAGCTGCGTATGGGCTGAGCGTAAGTGCGCCTCCAATCCAATCCGCAAACTTGAATCCAAAACCAAAGAAATCGAAATATGTATTGAAGTTCGATTGATCCAGCCCTTCACTCGGAATTTGGTGACGGAAACTGCGATGCGCACCACTCATTTCCAGGGTTGAATATTCCATGTTGGTGTAACCCGCCGGATTCAATACATTAATGGTGAATCTGTCGGTGTAACCTATTCCAGTGGCCCCCATTCCAAGGTAAGAAGGACCAATGCCAAAAGTGGTTTCACCAATGCCCTGAATGCTCAATGGACTTACTGAATTTGTCTGGGCTTGAAGGTTTGCACCTATTAATACACCCAAGGCAAGGGCCACGGAAAACCCCGCGGACCTAACTAAGTCCTTGATTTTTAAAATATTCATGAAGCTGCTTAAGGGCATGTAGTTCATAATTCGAGGGTGCAAATATGTGCTTTTTTAAGGGGTTTCGCAAAGCATTTCTATCGCCTCCGCAAATGACCACCTTTTCAAGGTTAAATTCTTCGCAATACCGGGCGATCATCGACTCAACCTCTAAGGGTAAAGCAACATTCACGCCAGCTTGTAAATTTGATATTGTGTCCGTTCCTAAAAGCGCTGCTGCAGGGTCCGATTCTACATTTGGCAACGCCACCGTAAAAGAATGCATAGCCTGAAATCTCATGTTCAATCCTGGGCTGATTGCACCGCCTTTAAACTCACCTGCTACGACCACGTTGTAGGTAATGCATGTCCCTGCGGTTACAGCTAATACATTGGGACCGTATTCCAAAAACGCTGCGCTTGCAGCTAACAATCTGTCCACACCCAAGGATTTCGGACTGCTGTAGTCTATCCGTATAGGCCAATTAGATTCTACATCCAACCACTGAATACGTTCCGGTAAACCTTTGGGTCGCTCGCCACTGCTCACACCCATGGCTTTTAATGATGGAAAATCCGAAAAGCAATCTTGCACACGGAGGACGAAGTTCTCTGCTTCATCCTTAGCATAGTTCCACGAAGCGACTTGCTCCATTTTATTGTAGAGCGCAGCTTTTAAGCGTGAATTTCCTATGTCAAGGGCTAAGAACATCAGACAAAAATCGGTTTTAAAAGGGATATAAGGCGCGAATGCTTTGTTAAAGTGGCTTTTAGATATTCATTGAACTTTTTTCAATTCCTATTTCCACAATTGAATTGTGGGTGTATATTTGCCGTCCTCTTACGGAGGTGATGTAGCTCAGTTGGTAGAGCAAAGGATTGAAAATCCTTGTGTCGGCGGTTCGATTCCGTCCATCACCACCACCTCAAAGCCCTTCAGTGTGACTGGAGGGCTTTTTTTATTCCCCAACACCCGAAAACACTGGGGCAATTAAAAAGGCCGGAACATCGAAATATTCCCGCCTTTTCGCACCAAAGTGGTAACCACAAAAATTCTGGTTACCAGTTTTCTGTGAATAACTCGGAATGAGCACCTGCGCAACCTATTATTAATGAGTGAACTTTGTAGCAAACCATAATTGGAACGTAAAAACAGTTATGCATCCGCTTA
>CAJXTR010000003.1 GCA_913060465.1 uncultured Cryomorphaceae bacterium
TACGTACCAAGCCTCACTTGAACATTGGTACAATTGGTCACGTTGACCACGGAAAGACAACTTTGACTGCAGCCATCACCACTGTGTTGGCTAACGCTGGTTTGTCTGAATTGAGATCTTTCGATTCTATCGACAACGCTCCTGAAGAAAAAGAGCGTGGTATTACTATTAACACTTCACACGTAGAGTACGAAACTGCAAATCGTCACTACGCTCACGTTGACTGTCCAGGTCACGCGGATTACGTGAAGAACATGGTAACTGGTGCTGCTCAGATGGACGGTGCTATCTTGGTAGTTGCTGCTACAGATGGTCCTATGCCACAAACTCGTGAGCACATCCTTCTAGGTCGTCAGGTAGGTATTCCACGTATCGTTGTGTTCTTGAACAAAGCGGATATGGTTGATGACGAAGAATTGATGGAACTAGTAGACATGGAAGTTCGTGATCTTCTTTCTTTCTACGAGTACGATGGTGATAATACTCCAGTAATTGCTGGTTCTGCCTTAGGTGGTTTGAACGGAGAGCAAAAATGGGTTGATACTATCATGGAATTGATGGCAGCAGTTGACGAGTGGATCGAAGAGCCAGAGCGTGATCGCGATAAGCCATTCTTGATGCCAATCGAAGATGTATTCTCTATTACTGGTCGTGGTACTGTAGCAACTGGTCGTATCGAGACTGGTGTTGCAAACACAGGTGAAGCAGTTGAAATCATCGGTTTCGGTGACGAAAAATTGACTTCTACAATTACTGGTGTTGAGATGTTCCGTAAAATTTTGGATACGGGTGAAGCTGGTGATAACGTAGGTATCTTGCTACGTGGTATCGATAAGTCTGATATCCGTCGTGGTATGGTAATCTGTAAGCCAGGTTCAATCACTCCTCACAAGAAGTTCAAGGCTGAGGTCTACATCTTGAAGAAAGAGGAAGGTGGTCGTCACACTCCATTCCACAACAAATACCGTCCACAGTTCTACTTGCGTACAACTGACGTAACAGGTGAAATTCACCTACCAGACGGTGTTGAAATGGTAATGCCTGGAGATAACTTGAGCATCACTGTTGAATTGATCGCAAATGTTGCTGTAAACAATGGTTTGCGTTTCGCAATCCGTGAAGGTGGTCGTACCGTTGGTGCGGGTCAGGTAACTGAAATCATCGAGTAATACTCGATTAGATAATTGGTAGTTAAGGTGCCTCCCAGTGGGAGGCGCCTTTCTGCCTACATACGGGCATAGTTCAATGGTAGAATAGCGGTCTCCAAAACCGTTGATCAGGGTTCGAATCCTTGTGCCCGTGCAAAGAAGTAAAAGATGAGTAAATTAATTACTAGTATACAAGAGTCTTGGGAAGAGTTTGCAGTCAAAGCATCTTGGCCCACAATGACTGAACTACAAAAGAGCACCACCTTGGTGATTGTTGGTACAGTTATTTTCTCTCTCGTCGTTTTTGGTATGGATAAAGTGATCTCAAGCGTGCTTGAGTTCGTTTACAAAATCTTCGGATAAGCATGTCAGATTCAGGAATGAAATGGTACGTGCTTCGTACCGTAAGCGGTCAGGAACACAAAACGAAGACCTACATTGAAAATGAAATGGCTCATGCAGGCATGAGTGATTTAGTAGGTCGCATTGTTATCCCAATGGAGAAGGTTGTTCAAGTTCGCAACGGCAAGAAGGTAATCAAAGAGAAGACCAAGACTCCTGGATACATGTATGTGGAAGCCACCCTAACAGGCGAGGTAAGCCACATGATTAAAAACCTTCCTAATGTGGTAGGTTTCTTAGCCAACATTAAAGGTGGCGATCCTTCACCAATGCGTTCATCGGAAGTTGCACGTTTGTTAGGTGAAGTAGATAAGGAGGCGGAAAGTGCCGCAATGCTTCTCATTCCATTTACAGTGGGTGAGACGGTAAAAGTGATCAATGGTCCATTCAGCACGTTTGATGCGACTATTGAGAAAATCAACGAGGAGAAACAAAAACTGGAGGTTACTGTGAAAATCTTCGGTCGTAAGACTCCTGTTGAACTTGGCTTCACTGAAGTCGAGAAGTTATAATGATATAGATGTGAGACTATATATAGGTTCGTTTTTCATGCTTCCACTAGAGAAACGGCCGCAACAACAACGCTAAATAGTAGAAACAAGAAATGGCAAAAGAGGTTAGTAAAGTAATGAAGCTTCAGGTCCGTGGTGGCCAGGCTAACCCTTCTCCTCCAGTAGGTCCAGCTTTGGGTGCTGCAGGTGTCAACATTATGGAATTCTGTAAGCAATTCAACGCCCGTTCTCAAGAGAAAATGGGTCAGATATTGCCTGTAGTGATTACAGTTTACGCTGATAAATCATTCGATTTCGTAGTAAAGACTCCTCCTGTGGCAGTTCAATTGATGGAATCTGCGAAGTTAAAGAAGGGATCGTCAGAGCCTAACCGTAACAAAGTTGCCAAAGTTACTTGGGACGCTATTCGCACAATCGCTCAGGATAAAATGGTTGATTTGAACTGTTTTACCGTAGAATCTGCAATGTCAATGGTTGCAGGTACGGCGAGAAGTATGGGTATTACTGTAACTGGCGAGAAGCCGTTTTAATTAAAAGTTTGAAGCAATGGGAAAATTGACTAAAAACATGAAAAACGCGCTCGCTAAACTTGAAAAGGGTAAAGTATACTCTATTGGCGAAGCGGCAGCCCTTGTAAAAGAGGTGAACTGTACGAAGTTTGACGCTTCTGTGAACTTGGCTGTGCGTTTGGGTGTGGATCCACGTAAAGCGAACCAAATGGTTCGTGGCGTAGTGAGTCTACCTCATGGTACAGGTAAGAGCGTTCGTGTTTTGGCTTTGGTTACTCCAGATAAGGAGGAAGAAGCTAAAGCGGCAGGAGCAGATTACGCGGGCCTTGATGAATACATCGAGAAAATTAAAGGCGGTTGGACTGACATCGATGTCATTGTAACCATGCCTTCTGTAATGGGTAAAATTGGACCATTGGGTCGTGTATTAGGTCCTCGTGGCTTGATGCCAAACCCTAAGTCTGGTACCGTTACAATGGACGTAGCTAAAGCGGTTAGCGAAGTGAAAGCTGGTAAGATCGACTTCAAAGTAGATCGTTACGGTATTGTTCACGCTGCAATCGGTAAGGTTTCTTTTGATTCAGCGAAAATCCAAGAGAACGCTGAGGAATTGATTAAAACTCTGAACAAGCTCAAGCCAAGTGCGGCAAAGGGTACGTATATGAAGAGTGTATACATTTCCTCAACTATGTCTCCAGGTATTGCTGTAGATGCTAAATCAGTTTCATAATTAAAGAGTAAGCATCATGACAAGAGAAGAGAAACTTATTCAGATTGAAGAGCTAACAGCGGTTCTTAACCAAGCACCAACCATCTATTTGGCAGATATCGCTGCTTTGGATGCTGATACTACTTCTAGTTTGCGTCGTGCAAGCTTTGGTAAGGGTATCAAGTTGAATGTGGTTAAAAACACATTGTTACGCAAAGCTATGGAGGCTTCAGAGAAGGACTTTGAAGGACTTTATGGCGTATTAAAAGGAAACACAAGTATCATGCTTTCTGAAGCTGGTAACGCTCCTGCGAAACTGATTAAAGAGTTCCGTAAGAAAAGCGATAAGCCAGTATTGAAAGGTGCATGGATTGAAGAGAGCGTTTACGTAGGTGATGAGAATCTAGAAATGTTAACTGCTATCAAGTCTAAAGAAGAATTGATTGGCGACGTTATCACTCTATTGCAAAGCCCAGCGAAAAACGTTGTATCTGCACTTCAAGGCGCAGGTGGTACCTTGGCAGGTCTCCTTAAAACTTTGGAAGAGCGCAACGCGTAATTCCTTTATTTACAATTAATTAAGTAATAAACTTTTAAATTTTACTAAAATGGCTGATATCAAAGAATTGGGCGATGCTCTAGTAAACTTGACAGTGAAAGAAGTATCTGAATTGGCAGATTACTTGAAAGAAGAATATGGCATCGAGCCGGCTGCTGCTGCAGTAGCTGTTGCTGGTCCTGCAGCTGGCGGCGAAGCTGGTGGTGGCGACGAGCAAACTGAGTTCGACGTAATCTTGAAAGCTGCTGGTGGTTCTAAACTTGCTGTAGTTAAGCTTGTTAAGGAAATGACTGGACTTGGCTTGAAAGAAGCTAAAGAAAAAGTAGATAGCGCTCCTGCTGCATTGAAGGAGGGCATATCAAAAGACGAAGCAGAGGCTTTGAAAGCACAGCTTGAAGAAGCTGGTGCTGAAGTTGAGATCAAGTAATTGATCGACTGCTAGGTTATCCGGTTTAGGTCTTTGGGGAGGTCCCCTTAGACCTAAACCTTTTTGTGTTTAATTAACATTTTGGGCTGAAATGGTAAACCAAGTTACTGCTCCTAAGGAGCGTATCAACTTCTCTTCAACCGCAATTAAGACGGATTTTCCAGATTTCTTGGACATCCAGTTGAAGAGCTTTATGGACTTCTTCCAGATTGAGACGAAGCCATCAGAAAGATCTGCGGAAGGTCTTCACCGAGTATTCGCTGAAAACTTCCCAATCTCAGATTCAAGAAACAACTTTGTTCTTGAGTTCTTAGATTACTTTGTGGACCCGCCACGCTATTCTGAGCGTGAGTGTATCGAACGTGGATTGACGTTCTGTGTCCCACTCAAAGCTAGACTAAAATTGTACTGTACTGATCCTGAACACGAGGACTTTGAAACCATCGTGCAGGATGTGTATTTAGGTACTATTCCATACATGACACCACGCGGTACCTTTATCGTGAATGGTGCCGAAAGAATTATCGTAAGCCAGTTGCACCGTTCTCCAGGTGTATTCTTTGGTCAGTCGTACCACGCAAACGGAACAAAACTTTATTCAGCCCGTATTATTCCGTTTAAAGGATCTTGGATTGAATTCGCTACGGATATCAACCAAGTGATGTATGCGTATATCGACCGTAAGAAGAAGTTGCCTGTAACAACTTTGTTGCGTGCAATCGGTTACGAGCGCGATAAGGATATCTTGGAAATCTTTGACTTGGCAGAAGAGGTTAAAGTGAGCAAAGCTTCACTTAAGCGTTCAATCGGACGCAAACTTGCTGCAAGAGTATTGAAGACCTGGATTGAGGACTTCGTAGATGAGGATACCGGTGAGGTAGTAAGCATCGAGCGTAACGAGGTTATTCTTGATCGCGATACCATCTTAGACAAAGAGCATACAGAAGAAATTCTTGATGCAGAAGTAAGCGCAATCCTTCTTCACAAAGAGGATATCGAATCTTCAGACTTTGCTATTATCCACAACACGCTTCAGAAAGATCCAACCAACACGGAGAAAGAAGCGGTTGAGCACATTTACCGTCAATTGCGTAATGCCGAACCACCAGATGAGGAGACAGCGCGCGGAATCATTGAAAAATTGTTCTTCTCTGAGCAGCGTTACTCTCTAGGTGAGGTAGGTCGTTACCGTTTGAACAAGAAATTGTACGACGGATCAGAAGAGGATTCTCAAGTATTGACCAAAGGTGATATCATTGAAATCATCAAGCGTTTGATCGAGTTGATCAACTCTAAAGCGGAGATTGATGATATCGACCACTTGAGCAACCGTCGTGTTCGTACGGTAGGGGAGCAAATGGCTAACCAGTTTGGTGTAGGTCTTGCTCGTATGGCACGTACCATCCGCGAGCGCATGAATGTTCGTGATAACGAGGTGTTTACGCCGATCGATTTGATTAACGCGAAGACATTGTCTTCAGTGATTAACTCATTCTTTGGTACCAACCAGCTAAGCCAGTTCATGGATCAGACCAACCCATTGTCGGAGATCACGCACAAGCGTCGTCTTTCTGCCTTGGGACCAGGTGGTCTTTCACGTGAACGTGCAGGTTTCGAGGTTCGTGACGTTCACTACACGCACTACGGCCGTCTGTGTCCTATTGAGACACCAGAAGGTCCGAACATTGGTTTGATCTCTTCACTTTGTGTTTATGCCAAAGTGAACTCTATGGGATTCATCGAGACTCCTTACCGTCCAGTTGAAGAAGGTAAAGTGAGTGTAGAGAAGGAACCTGTTTATCTAAGTGCAGAGGAAGAAGAAGCAAAGGTTATTGCACAAGCAAACGCACCTATTAGCCCAGACGGTACGTTTATCAATGACCGAGTTAAAGTGCGCGAAGAAGGTGATTTCCCAGTTGTGGAGCCTGCGACCATTGATTTGATGGACGTCGCACCAAACCAAATCGCATCGATTTCTGCATCCCTCATTCCGTTCTTGGAGCACGATGATGCTAACCGTGCATTGATGGGGTCAAACATGATGCGTCAGGCGGTACCATTGTTGCGTCCTGAAGCTCCTATCGTAGGTACAGGTTTGGAACGCCAAGTGGCCTCTGATTCACGTGTTTTAATCAATGCAGAGGGTGAAGGAACAGTAGAATACGTAGATTCTAAATGCATCAAGATTCGCTACGACCGTTCGGATGAAGAGCGTGAAATAAGTTTCGAAGAAGATGTGAAGAGCTACGATTTGGTGAAATTCCAAAAAACTAACCAGGGTACGACCATCAACTTGAAGCCAATCGTTCGCAAGGGCGATCGCGTTGCAACAGGTCAGGTACTCTGTGAAGGATACGCAACGCAACAAGGAGAATTGGCCTTGGGACGTAATATGCTTGTATCGTTCATGCCTTGGAAAGGATACAACTTTGAGGATGCGATTGTAATCTCTGAGCGTGTAGTTCGTGAAGACATCTTTACGTCTCTTCATATCGATGAGTATTCGTTGGAGGTTCGTGATACGAAATTGGGTACAGAGGAACTTACCGCTGATATACCAAACGTAAGCGAAGAAGCTACCAAGGATCTCGACGAGAATGGTATCATTCGCGTTGGCGCAGAAATTAAGCCAGGAGATATTCTTATTGGTAAGATTACACCAAAAGGCGAAAGTGATCCTTCACCGGAAGAAAAACTACTCCGTGCAATCTTCGGTGATAAAGCCGGTGATGTGAAGGACGCTTCATTGAAAGCTTCTCCTTCGTTGAGTGGTGTGGTGATCGACAAGAAGTTGTTTACCCGTTTGGTTAAAGACAAACGTCAGCGTGCAGAAGACAAAGAAGAAATTGCGCAGCTAGACATGCAAATGGAAGCTGAGTTAGCCGAATTGAAAGGTGTGTTCGTTTCTAAGTTGTCAAACTTGGTGAGCGGTAAGACTTCTCAAGGTGTGATTAATGATCTTAACGAAGATGTAATTCCGAAGGGAACCAAGTTTACGTTGAAGGCATTGAACGCAATCGAAGATTACAGTCGTATTGTAGGTGGTAAGTGGACAACGGATGATGATCGTAACGAGAGAATCGATACAGTTATCCACAACTATAAGATCAAGGTAAATGATATCCAAGGTGCTTACCGTCGTAAGCGTTTTGCAATCACTGTAGGTGATGAACTACCTGCAGGTATCATGAAACTTGCTAAAGTTTACATCGCTAAGAAGCGTAAGCTCAAAGTAGGTGATAAGATGGCGGGTCGTCACGGTAACAAGGGTATTGTTGCTCGTATTGTACGTGATGAAGACATGCCATTCTTGGAAGACGGTACTCCTGTAGATATCGTATTGAACCCACTTGGTGTACCTTCTCGTATGAACATTGGTCAGATTTACGAAACTGTTCTTGGATGGGCTGGTAGAAAGCTCGACAAGAAATTCGCGACGCCAATCTTCGACGGTGCTTCATTGGATGATATCTCGAGCTACGTTACTGAAGCTGGTTTGCCAGAATTTGGTCACACGCAATTGTACGATGGTGGAACGGGTGAGCCATTTGATCAGAAAGCAACAGTAGGTATTATCTACATGTTGAAACTAGGTCACATGGTTGATGATAAGATGCACGCACGTTCTATCGGTCCTTACTCATTGATTACACAACAACCATTGGGTGGTAAAGCTCAGTTTGGTGGTCAGCGTTTCGGTGAGATGGAGGTTTGGGCATTGGAGGCCTTTGGTGCTGCCAATATCCTACGTGAAATCTTGACTGTTAAGTCTGATGATGTTGTAGGTCGTGCGAAGACTTACGAAAGCATCGTTAAAGGTGAGCGTATGCCTCAACCAGGAATTCCTGAGTCGTTCAACGTATTGTTGCACGAATTGAAAGGATTGGGACTAAAAGTTACGTTGGACTAATAAAAGAATAATCCCCGAAGCCTCCGGGCTTCGGGTTTTAATACAATCGCATTATGACTCTTAGAAAAAGCGATAAGAATACAAACAGCGCCTTCAACAAGATTACTATCTCGTTGAGTGCACCAGAAACCATCCTTGAGAACAGTCATGGAGAGGTTTTGAAACCAGAAACGATCAACTACCGTACGCACAAGCCTGAGCGTGATGGTTTGTTCTGTGAGCGTATTTTCGGTCCTGTTAAGGATTACGAATGTGCTTGTGGTAAGTACAAGCGTATCCGTTACAAGGGTATTGTTTGTGACCGTTGTGGTGTTGAGGTGACTGAAAAGAAAGTACGTCGTGACCGTGTAGGACACATCTCTTTGGTGGTTCCTGTGGTTCACATTTGGTACTTCCGTTCACTACCGAACAAAATTGGTTACTTACTAGGTCTTCCTTCGAAGAAACTAGATATGATCATTTACTACGAGCGTTATGTGGTGATTCAAGCAGGTAATGCCGTTGATAATGAAGGAAATCCTTTGACGCACATGCAGTTCTTGACTGAGGACGAGTATTTGGATGCGTTGGAGCGTTTGCCAATCGAAAACCAATACTTGGAGGACAGCGATCCAAACAAGTTCATCGCAAAAATGGGTGCGGAAGCAGTTCAAGCGCTTTTAGGCCAATTGGACCTAGATTCTCTTTCTTACGAATTGCGCCACAAGGCCAACACTGAAACTTCACAGCAGCGTAAGCAAGAAGCTTTGAAGCGTTTGTCTGTGGTTGAGAGTTTGCGTGATGCAAACTCACGTATTGAGAACAACCCTGAGTGGATGGTAATGAGCGTTATCCCAGTGATTCCGCCAGAATTACGTCCGTTGGTACCGTTAGATGGTGGTCGTTTTGCGACTTCAGATTTGAACGATCTATACCGTCGTGTAATCATTCGTAACAACCGTTTGAAGCGTCTTCTTGAAATCAAAGCACCAGAGGTGATCTTGAGAAACGAGAAGCGTATGCTTCAAGAATCTGTAGATAGTTTGTTCGATAACACGCGCAAGTCGTCTGCAGTGAAGACAGAAAGCAACCGTCCTTTGAAATCACTTTCAGATTCATTGAAAGGAAAGCAAGGTCGTTTCCGTCAAAACTTATTGGGTAAGCGTGTGGATTACTCGGCTCGTTCGGTAATCGTCGTTGGTCCAGAATTGAAACTACACGAGTGTGGTCTTCCTAAGAACATGGCTGCAGAACTTTACAAGCCGTTCATCGTACGTAAGTTGATCGAGCGCGGTATTGTGAAGACGGTGAAGTCAGGTAAAAAGATCATTGATCGTCGCGACCCTGTTGTTTGGGATATCCTAGAAAATGTGATGAAAGGTCATCCGGTTCTATTGAACCGTGCACCGACGCTACACCGTTTGGGTATCCAGGCATTCCAACCTAAGCTTATCGAAGGAAAGGCAATCCAATTGCACCCGCTTGCTTGTACGGCATTTAACGCGGATTTCGATGGTGACCAGATGGCGGTACACTTGCCACTAGGCCCAGCGGCTATTTTGGAAGCACAGGTTTTGATGTTGGCATCGCACAACATTTTGAACCCAGCGAACGGTTCTCCGATCCAGGTTCCATCTCAGGATATGGTTTTGGGTCTGTACTACATGACCAAGTCAATGAAAAATACCCCTGAAATGCCAGTACGTGGTGAGGGTATGGTATTCTATTCTCCAGAAGAGGTAGAGATTGCATTGAACGAAGGTGCAGTGGATTTGCACGCTACGATCAAAATTAAGGGTCGTGTAGAGCAAGAGGATGGTTCTATGAAAATGGAATTCATCGAGACTACTGTAGGTCGTGTATTGTTCAACCAAGCAGTTCCTGAGCAAGTACCATTCATCAATGAGGTATTGACGAAAAAGGCGCTTCGTGGAATTATTGCAAACGTGTTGAAGAAAACAGACGTTCCTGCAACTGCGAAGTTCTTGGATGATATTAAGTCTATGGGTTACGGCCGTGCATTCCGCGGAGGTCTATCGTTCTCGTTGAATGATATCCGTATTCCTGATGCGAAGGCAACATTGATTGCAGAGGCTTCTGAAGAAGTTGATGGCATCTTTGCTTCGTACAACATGGGGCTTATTACTAACAATGAGCGTTATAACCAGGTAATTGACGTTTGGACCAACACTAACGCACGCTTGACTCAAGCTGCGATGAGCACGTTGATCAACGACCGTCAAGGTTTTAACCCAATCTACATGATGCTTGATTCTGGAGCGCGTGGTTCTAAAGAGCAGATTCGTCAGCTCTCTGGGATGCGTGGTTTGATGGCTAAGCCACAGAAATCAGGCTCAACAGGAGGGGAGATTATTGAAAACCCTATTATCTCGAACTTTAAGGAAGGTCTATCCATCCTTGAGTACTTTATCTCTACGCACGGTGCACGTAAAGGTCTTGCAGATACGGCATTGAAAACGGCGGATGCTGGTTACTTGACTCGTCGTCTGCACGATGTTGCACAAGATGTAGTTGTAAATGAAGAGGATTGTGGTACACTTCGTGGTCTTGAAGTAAGCGCCTTGAAGAAGAGCGAAGAAATCGTTGAGTCGCTTGCTGAGCGTATCATCGGTCGCGTTTCTTTGGAAGATGTAGTTGATCCATTGACAGATGAAATATATGTGGAAGCAGGTGAGTTAATCACTGAAGATATTGCAAACCGTATCGGTGCATCTCCTATTGAGGTTGTAGAAGTTCGTTCACCACTGACTTGTGGTAGCAAACGAGGTATTTGTGCAAAATGTTACGGTACCAACTTGGCAACGAACAAAATGGCTCAAATGGGTGATAGTGCTGGTGTAATTGCTGCGCAGTCTATCGGTGAGCCTGGTACACAGTTGACACTACGTACCTTCCACGTAGGGGGTACTGCAGGTAACGTATCAGAAGAGAACAAGATCCTAGCCAAATTTGATGGTAAGGTTGAGTTGGAAGATGTACGTACAGTTGAAGGCGAAAACGGTGAGAACATCGTGATTGGCCGTACTGGTGAAATGCGTTTGATTGACGTGAAGACCGGTCGTACCGTAATGACGAACAACATCCCTTACGGTGGTATCCTTAAAGTGAAGAACGGCGACAAGTTGAAGAAAGGCGATGAAATCGTTCAATGGGATCCGTATAATGCTGTAATCATCGCTGAAACACCAGGTAAGATTGCGTACCAAGATATTATCCAGGGTACCACGTACAAGGTGGAGATTGATGAACAAACAGGTTTCCAAGACAAAGTAATCTCTGAAAACCGTAACCGTAAGTTGATCCCGACGATCCAAGTAATGGATGGTGATGGCAACGAAGTGAAGCACTACACATTGCCAGTTGGTGCACACTTGATGGTAGAAGAAGGAGAAGAGATTGCAGCAGGTAAGATCCTTGTTAAGATTGCTCGTAAGAGTGCGAAGGCAGGGGATATTACCGGTGGTCTTCCACGTGTAACTGAATTATTCGAAGCTCGTAACCCGTCTAACCCAGCAGTTGTTGCTGCAATCGACGGTATCGTAAGCTACGGTAAGATCAAGCGTGGTAACCGTGAAATCATCATTGAAAGCCGCACAGGTGAAGTGAAAAAGTACTTGATCAACTTGAGCAAGCAGATCCTCGTTCAGGAGAATGACTTTGTGAAAGCAGGTACACCTCTTTCTGACGGTTCAATCACTCCAACGGACATTTTGAACATCAAAGGCCCAACTGCGGTTCAAGCGTATTTGGTAAATGAGATTCAGGAAGTTTACCGTCTCCAAGGGGTGAAGATTAACGACAAGCACTTCGAAGTGATTGTGCGTCAGATGATGCGTAAGGTACAGATTCAAGATCCGGGAGATACCTTGTTCTTGGAAGGAAACCTTGTCCATGCTATTGACTTTATCGAAGAAAACGATAGAATCTTCGGAATGAAGGTCGTTGAGAATGCCGGTGATAGCGTTAACCTGAAAGAAGGTCAGATCATTTCAACACGTGATTTGCGTGATGAGAATAGTTTGTTGATGCGTGAAGACAAGGCATTGGTGGAGGCGCGTGATGCACGTGCAGCTACGGCTTCTCCAGTACTTCAAGGTATTACTCGTGCGTCATTGCAGACGAAATCATTCATCTCAGCAGCTTCGTTCCAGGAGACTACTAAGGTGTTGAATGAGGCAGCAGTGAATGCAAAAGAAGATACCCTAGAAGGTTTGAAAGAAAACGTTATTGTTGGTCACTTGATTCCGGCAGGTACAGGTCTTAAGAAATACCGCAGCACAGTGGTAGGTTCTAAAGAGGAGTACGAGAAAATGCAGGAAACAATGGCGGCTGACGTAGAATAATTTGAGCATGGCAGATCAGAATAAAGAACAGCAACAAATCAACATTGAGTTGAGTGAGGAGATGGCGCAAGGTGTGTACAGTAACTTGGTAGCTATTAATCACAGCCCTACGGAGTTTGTATTGGACTTTATTCAAATGATGCCAGGTGTTCCTAAAGCTAAGGTTCAGTCTCGAGTGATTTTAACACCAGAACATGCGAAGCGATTGCTTCAAGCATTGGGTGAGAATGTAGCACGGTATGAGCAGAACTTTGGGAATGTACAGACCCATGAGCCCCCTCAAGTTCCTTTGAACTTTGGTGGACCTACAGGTCAAGCATAAATTATTTTAATACTCTATGAACCCTCGGCGCAAGCCGGGGGTTTTTATTTTAGGCCATAATGAGAAGGATGAAGAATTGGATCATAGTTGGGATGTTGCTGAGCGCAGTTACATCATACGGACAGATTTATCAGGGGTCCACACAATTGGGGACTTCTATGAGTTTGGATATTACTTTGAATACAAACACCGATAGCGTGAGCATGGAGTTCAGTGGGCCTTCGAGCGGTTATTATGCCGTGGGTTTTGGAGGCTCTAGCATGACCAACACCTATACTGTGGTGGTGAATGCTAATGGTACTGTTCAAGAGCGAAAGCTAGGGAATCATCAGGGTGGAAGCGTATTAAGTGCTTCAGTAACATATAATGCCGTTGTTACAAGTGGTGTGAGAACGGCATACATAGAACGCGCTAGGGCCGGTGCTTCGGGCAATCATTATACTTTCTCTGCGAATGGCGGCCCCATTAATCTAATTTGGGCCAAAGGTGGGACCAGTTTTGGTAATCATGGAGGCTCGAACAGGGGATTCGCCAGTATTAATTTAGTAGATCAATGTAGCATCCCAAATACCTTGCTCGCAACTCAGAATATTTGTCAGGGTGATAGTGTTCAGGTGTTTGGGGATTGGATCAAACAATCGGGCACCTATTACGATTCGTTATCGACTCCAGTTGGATGTGATTCTGTTATTGTTCAGGCTGTTGTTGTAAGTGCACCTGTGATTTCTACCGTAGCATCTGCAGGAATTTGCGCTGGCGATAGCGTTTTTTATCTGGATGCGTGGCGCACAGATACAGGTGCTGTAGTATATAATGGTATCACTGCAGGAGGTTGTGATTCTATAGTTACGGGCCAAGTAAATTTTCTCCCAACGGTGGATACGGGGTCTATTTGGTTAGCACCTTATGCTGATGCAAGTTTTTATGTTGGATTGGATACAGGCGCCACCTATTACTGGTTCAACTGTAACACGGGCGCTTTTGTAGATACCACGATGGGTGCGGATACCCTGAACCCGGGCAATGAGATTTTGCAGGCTCCGGATACAGGATTTTATGCTGCAATTATCGTGAAGCCAGGCTATTGTTCCGATACCTCTGCTTGTTACTACTTCTACATGGATGTTCCAGAGTACAACTATGGTATTTCATTGCGTCCCATTCCTACGCAAAAGGATCTGGAGATTATAGTGGATGATTTTACCAGCCCTATTGGCTATCAATTGCTGAGTGTTTCAGGAAGTGTCTTGGAAGAAGGGTTTTTAAGGTCCAATTCTACGCTGCTCGATGTACGCCATTATGCGGTGGGGATGTACCTGCTTCGATTGGACGACGGTCGAACGATGAAGTGGATGAAAGAATAAAAAAGGCGCCCCGAGGGGCGCCTTTTTGCAAATGCTTATTTCGCGGCGGGCTTTATCCTAAGGGTAAACAGCGCTGCCAAAAGCAATAACACACCTGCAAAGGTGATGGCCTGCCTTGGGTCGTTGTCTAGGAAGTTCTTTAAGATATATCCAAAAGTGAGGTTTTGGAAAATCATCGGAACCACAATCATCATGTTGATGACTCCCATATACACGCCATAGCGTTCCTTGGGAATGCTATTCACGACTAGTAAATAAGGTATACCCATCATCGAAGCCCAACCGATACCAAAGCCCGTGATGGCGAAGAACAAGAGGTTCTTGTTTTCGATATGAGGGAAGGCAAGGAACCCCGCAGCTGCGAGAATGAGGGCGCCGGTATGTACCGCCTTGGCTCCGTGCTTTTTTGCGAATCCGACGAGAATGAATGCCGTTAAGAAGGTGACCACATTATACCAGCCATTGACCAGTCCAGTCCAACTGACGGCACGCTCGTAATTTTCAGGATCGGTGGAAGGCGTAGCGTTCCAAACGGAAAGCGCAATGGACTTGGACGAGTTTTGCCAATAACAAAATAGCGCATACCATTGGAATACATACACCATGGCCAATTGCCACATGACCTTGGGCATCTCGCCAATAGCAGAGAAGATTTCTTTCAACGGGCCAAATACCCCGCTGTCGTCGGCCTTCATCTTTGCCAATTCCTCTTCCGTGGGTGGGATTTCTTTTACCCCGCGCATGCTCCACCATATGGACCCAATGCTGACCACGGCCCCAAGGAAGAACGAGGCAAACACCCAAGTAGGTAATTTCCCTGTGGTGCCTACGAAGATCATAGGGAAGATGAACAAGCTGAGGTTACTCAAGGTTTGTCCAAAACCTGTGAAGAAACTCTGCATCTGGAAGCCCAGGGGCTGCTGCTCTTCAACAAGCGTATCGGCGATAAAGGCGCGGTACGGTTCCATAGCGGTGTTGTTTCCAGCATCAAGGATCCAAAGAAGGCCTGCGGCCATCCATAAGGAGCTCGAGAACGGATAAATCAAAAGGGCGATACTACAAATGAGGGCGCCGACAAAGAAGAACGGCTTCCTGCGTCCCCAACGTGGACTCCACGTCCGGTCGCTCATTGCCCCAATGATGGGTTGTACCAATAGGCCGGTCATTGGCCCCGCGAGATTTAAAAGTGGAATTTCATGCGGGCTGGCGCCCAAGAAATCATAGATGGGGTTGACGGCACTTTGCTGCAATCCAAAGCTATACTGGATGCCAAAGAACCCCACGTTCATGTTGAGAATCTGGGAGAAACTCAGCTTAACCTTACCAATCATGTGTTGTGTTTTAGAGTGTGGCAGTTAGGGAAGTGTCAATGTAACAATTTCTCCCCACAACAGCACCCTACTGCGCGTCTAAGGCGTCCAAAATGGTTTGAAGTCCTTGTTCCAATTCTTCCAATGAGATCGGAAGTGGAGGGGAGATGCGTACGGCGTTGCCTGCGAACAGGAAATAATCGGAAATGACGCCGTGCTCCTCTAAATAAGCAATGACCTTACCGGCATCGGCACTGTCCTCCAAATGCGCACAGAACATCAGCCCCTTTCCAGTAACGGCTTTGATTTTTGGGTGGTCCAATTTTCGTAGAATCAACTCAGACTTCTTCGGCATTTCTTCCAACCACTGAGGGTTAGATTCGATCACCTCAAAGGCCGCTAAGCTCGCCGCACAGCTCACAGGGTGTCCCCCGAATGTAGTGATGTGGCCTAGTATAGGGTTGGCTTTGATGACATCCATAATATGTTTCGGCGCCACAAAAGCACCCAACGGCATACCACCACCAAAACCCTTAGCCAAACAAAGGATGTCCGGCACAATGTCGTATTGCTCAAAGGCGAACCAAGTACCCGTGCGTCCCATGCCCGTTTGAATCTCATCGAGAATGAGCAAGGCACCCATTTTTGTACAACGCTGACGCAGCGTTTGTAGCCATATGGGGTTAGCGGGGAAATAGCCAGATTCCGCTTGCACGGCTTCCACGACTACTGCCGCCGTTGTAGGGCCAATTTTCTCCAGATCCTCAAAGTTGTTGTAGCGCATCAGATGGGTATCCGGTAACAACGGATAATACCCCTGCTTGAATTCTTCCGAACCCTGAATACTCAACGCTCCGTGTGTCGAACCGTGGTAGCTGTGTTCGCAGCTCACCAATCCGGTACGCCCCGTAAATTTCTTGGCCACTTTCAGTGCACCTTCAATGGCTTCAGCGCCGCTGTTCCCAAAATACACGCTGCCAAAATTCGAGGGAAGTTTAGCGAGGACTTTCTCGGCGAGCTTTGCTTGCAAGGTCACCGCAAATTCACCGTACACCTGCAGGTGCATGTGCTTAGCAGCTTGCTCTTGAACCGCTTTTACGATGTGAGGGTGGCTGTGTCCGACATTACTGACACTTATGCCCGAGATCAGATCTAAATAGGCTTTGCCATCAGGTCCATATAGATACACGCCCTCAGCACGCTCGATCTCGAGGCCGGAGGGCTGGTCTACCACTTGGGCGACGTTGGAGAGGAATAATTCACGGATGCTCGCCATGTTGCGAAGATAGGGAAGGGCGCGGTCATATAGGGACCAAAAAATACGAGCGGCGCGCAGCGCCGCTCGTAGCTAAAACTTTCCGAGAAGGGAAAGTGTATCCATATAGGTTATCGCATCGGTCGACCACCTCTTGGTCCGCGGTCCGGGCGTTCTCCGCCTGACATGCGTTCCATTAGTCGGCGACCAAATTCTTTCTCTGCCTTCATCAGTTTCGCAGTTTTCTTTGCTCCGATAGCGTCGATAAATTCTGGCAAGTAGCTTTTGTGTAACTCCTCGAGTTCGATGTTTAAATCGGCCAATTTCATGATGCCTTTTTCAACTTCTTTGTCGCTCAGATTTTCAAAATCTTTCAGGCCCATTAGGGTCTCTCTTTGAGATTTACGTATTGTAAATTCTTTGTCCGACATTTCGTTGTAAATAGGCCAAAAGGCTTGACTTTCTTCAACACTTAGTTCGAGTTCCTGGGTAATGAACCCCACTTTAATGGCCTCGATTTTTTCACGTTTTGCTTCCATATCCTCGAAACGACCTTCAGGTTGAGCGAAGGCTGCAAAGCTTGAGAAAAGGAACAGGGCTAAGATGGACTTTTTCATAATTGGTAATAATCTTCTTCTGGGTTAGTGTAGTCTAGTAATAAATCATCATCTATAGATAACTCCACGAATTGAAGTGAATCAGGGTCACTCCATTCGATAAGAAGCTCCATATCAACATACCCGAGTTCATATAATTCTATCGAAGCCACTCCTTCGAGATCGTCGGACGGTGCTTGCAGAGAAATAGAAAAGAACAGGGCGAGAGTAGCAGCAACGCCAATCATGGCACGTCCCCACATTGGAATGATGCGGCCAGAGCGCTTTGCACGTTCCGTAGTCCGGTCCACGGGATGCAAATCCGGAATGCGATGAAGCGCCGTTTTGAGCGTTTCATGATAGCCGGGGGGCATGCTATTTTTTGGTGTTGTTTTCATTTGTAAGTAAGACGTTAGGTTTTAGGGAAGGTTTAATGCTTGAGTGAGTTGATGACCAATTTTTTGCTTAGCATGGTGGTAACTAGCCTTCAGAGCTCCCACAGAAGTTTCGGTCAAACCAGCGATTGCCTCATAGGGCATGTCTTGATAATAGCGTAGTTCAAAGACTAATCGTTGCTTTTCTGGAAGGGATGCCAAGGCCTTCTCAAGTTGCGCTTCAATTTCATCACCATCCCAGCGAAGTGGTGCGGTTTGGGTAAGATGGTGTTGATCTTCGGTGGATACATGTTTGCGCTTTGCATCCTTACGCAAGGCCGTGAGGCATTGATTTCTGACGATGCTGTAGCACCAACTAAAAACGGCACTATCTCCTTTAAACTTGTGTAAGTTTTTCCAAATATTGATGTAGGCCTCTTGCAATGCATCATTTGCATCGTCGTGATTGCCTAAGATTCCCTTTGCGCAATGGTAGAGTCGATCGCTGTATTGCTCAACGATCTGATAAAAAGAAGCCTCCCATTGCTGGCGCAACAGGAGGCTTTTAATGTCTTTTTGTTCCTCCATTACTGCTTAGATGAGCAGAAGGTACAAAGGTTTAATGCATTATTTTCTAGCCATTACTTTTTTAGCTGCTGCTTCAATAGCTGCTGCATTCAAGCCATATTTCTCCATCAGTTGAGCAGGTGTACCACTTTCACCGAAACTGTCGTTCACAGCCACGAACTCTTGTGGAGCTGGGAGCTGGGTAGTCAACACTTGTGCAACGCTTTCGCCCAATCCGCCGAATCTGTTGTGCTCTTCAGCCGTGACAACACATCCTGTTTTTCCAACAGATGCAAGGATTGCAGCCTCATCCAAAGGTTTAATGGTGTGCATGTTAATTACTTCAGCATGAACGCCCTGTGCTTCGAGAGCTTCTGCAGCTTGCAGTGCTTCCCAAACCAAATGTCCCGTTGCAATAATGGTTATATCAGACCCTTCGGTTAATACATCTGCCTTACCGATGGTGAATCCCTCACCGTTTTCAGGAGTGAAGTTAGCCACCGATGGACGACCGAAGCGCAAGTACACAGGCCCTTCGTATTCAGCTATTGCCTTGGTTGCTGCCTTGGTTTGGTTGTAATCACAAGGATTAATCACAACCATGTGTGGCAACATTTTCATCAAACCGATGTCTTCTAAGATTTGGTGGGTCGCCCCATCTTCACCAAGAGTTAGACCGGCATGCGAAGCACAGATCTTTACGTTTTTACCTGAATAGGCAATGCTCTGACGAATTTGATCGTACACTCGGCCCGTTGAGAAGTTCGCAAAAGTCCCTGTGAATGGGATTTTACCGCCGATAGTAAGACCTGCTGCGATACCCATCATGTTGGCTTCTGCGATACCTACTTGGAAGAATCGGTCAGGATTCTCATCCGCGAAGGCATTCATTTTTAAAGAACCTGTTAAGTCGGCACAAAGCGCTACCACATTTTCGTTGGTTTTGCCCAATTCATGGAGTCCTGCTCCAAAACCTGAGCGTGTGTCCTTGTTGCCTGTGTTCGTGTACTTTTTCATTCTTAGTTGATTTTCACTATGGTTGATGAGCCCGAGCTCACTCTAAATTCTTTGGTTTTACTGTACCCAGTTTCTTGGGCAAATTTACTGCGGAAGACCACCATGTAGTTGCCCGGTTGCAACTGGAATACTTGGCGTTCACTGCTCTCGCTGAGGTCCACGACCCATTCATAGCCATTCTCGCGCTGAACTAAAATGGCACCATAACCGCTTGTTCCTGTTTGTAGCGTGACCATTCCTGGTGGCGGGATGGCTATGGTAGTAGTGGCACTCGGGTCTATGTGAATACCGCTTTGGTAGATTCTTGGTAAGGTTAGGATTTCTAGGTCGTAAGTGCCGCTGATATAGCGCTGTATGGTACCGAATTCTTGAACGTGCAAAATTTCAGATTTGCCTTCTGGCTTGACAATGCAGGAGATCTTCATCGCTTGGCGGGCATTCGAGCGCAGTTCGAGCTGTCCTTGCGGCGTGGATGCGCCAATATGGGTGTGCGTGCCCGGGTAAATGACGATACTATCTACACGAACCGGAGGAACAGTATGCACTTCCATATCATAGACAATCAATGGATCCAACACCAGTGTATCGGGCTGGCCTTTGTAGTTCAAGGTATGAACGATGCTCTTCTTTACTTTTTGCGAAGTATGGTCGTAGAGCACAATAGGTACGTTGGTTTCAGTAGGCTTGCCGTTGTGGTCCAATAAGTTGATTTGTGCGGTGGTATTGTCCAAGGCTTGCGAAATAACCACACCAAGGACATTCTTGAAGGTATTCTCATCGGCAGCATCAAAGTAGGTACCCACACATTCAAAGCTCTCCTTGAAATTCGCATCCATGCCAATGCCAATAACGAAAGGTTTAAGGATAATACCTTGTTTTTGTAGGCGTTTGCTCACAACACAAGGATCGCCATCACAAGCTTCTACACCGTCGGTAATTAAGATGATGATGTTCCGGCAGTTCGCACATGGCGGAAAATCATCCGCAGCCTTAAGTAAAGATCCAGCGATGGGGGTAGTTCCCATCGGGGTAATGGATTTTAATACGCGTTTGATTTTGTAAATATTGCCTGAGCCGAATGGAACTTCCAAACGTGTATCGGAACAATCCTGCGGTGGTACTGGCTTTTGGTGTCCGTAGACACGGAGTGCTAGTTGGAAATTTGCTTCGTTTTGAATGCCTTGGAGGGAGTCTAGCATTTGCCCCATGAGGCGTTGTGCTACTTGGATTTTCGTTCCACTTTCCCAACGTCCATACATACTCTGTGAGCCATCGAACACGAATAATATGCGCGTCAGCGGTTCTGGCTCAGCTTCCTGCCTGGGTTGTGCCCAAGCAAAAGTTCCTAAGAGCAGTAAGGATGCTATGGCGGCGAGGCGATTCACTCTTAGTAGTCGCCTAAAGTTTCAGGGTTTTGTGCCAATGCACTAGCCAACTGTTCGTCGTTCGGCGCTATACCGTGCCATTTGTGGCTACCCATCATGAAATCTACACCATTACCCATCTCAGTGTGCATGAGAATACATATAGGTTTGCCTTGACCAGTGGCCAATTTTGCTTGCTTCAAACCCGCCAATACGGCCTGGAGGTTATTTCCTTCAGCGACTTCAATTACATGCCATCCGAAAGCAGTGAACTTAGCGTTCAGTGAGCCCATAGCAAGTACTTGATCCGTCGAACCGTCGATCTGCGCATCATTGACATCGACTGTACAGATAAGGTTATCCACCTTTTTCGCCGAAGCGTACATGGCAGCTTCCCAGATTTGTCCCTCTTGCAATTCTCCATCGCCGTGCAGCGTGTAGATTGTGCTCTTATCACCGTTTAACTTTTTAGCTTCCGCAGCGCCAATAGCGACACTCATTCCTTGACCCAAAGAACCTGATGCAATGCGAATGCCCGGCAGGTTGTCGTGGGTAGTAGGGTGGCCTTGAAGACGGGTATTGAGTTTTCTAAAGGTGGCCAATTCTTCCACGGGGAAGTACCCTGAGCGTGCCAATACACTGTAGATAACTGGAGAGATGTGGCCATTGGATAAGAAGAACAGGTCTTCACCCGTACCGTCCATGTTGAACGCTTTGGCATTGTGGTTCATGTGTTCGAAGTACAAGGCGACTAAAAATTCAGTACAACCTAATGAGCCTCCTGGGTGACCAGAATTTACGGCATGTACCATTCTAACGATATCTCTGCGTACTTGTGTTACGACGGCTTGAAGGTCCTGTTGTGACATGTGAAAAATATTATTTCTTATTGTTTCAAAAATAAGGAAATGATGAGGTGAGGTAATTTTTTTAAACGTGCACATATACACACGTTGCTAACAAAGAATCGGACTATCTTTGCGCCCTTAATCCTCGAATTATGAAGTGCGGAATTGTCGGTTTACCCAATGTTGGGAAAAGTACATTGTTCAACTGTTTGTCTAGCGCAAAAGCACAAGCGGCAAACTATCCTTTCTGTACCATTGAGCCCAACGTCGGGCAGGTAACGGTGCCAGATGCTCGTCTTGAGCGTCTATCGGAGTTGGTTGACCCAGAACGCGTACAGCCGGCGAACGTTGAAATCGTAGATATCGCAGGATTAGTTCGTGGTGCTTCGAAAGGGGAAGGATTAGGAAACCAATTTTTGGGGAACATCCGTGAAACCAATGCCATCATTCATGTCTTGCGTTGCTTCGAAAATGAAAACGTAACACACGTGGATGGTACGGTAAATCCGATTCGTGATAAAGAGACCATTGACACAGAATTGCAGCTAAAAGACCTCGAAACCATCGAAAAACGCCTCGAAAAGGCCAAAAAGATGTCAAAAAGTGGCGAAAAAGAGGCAAAACTAAATGTGGAGACTTTAGAGCGTTTGTTGACTTATGTGATGGAAGGTCGCAATGTGCGTGGCTTCGCTCGAGACAACGATCGCGAAGTGGTTTTGATCAAGGAAATGCAATTGCTTACAGACAAGCCTGTTTTGTACTTATGTAATGTAGATGAAGCTTCTGCGAAAGACGGTAACGCTCATGTGGAAGCTGTTCGAGCGATGGCAGAAGGTGAGGGGGCTGGATGTATTCATATCGCAGTAAGTACGGAATCGGACATCGCAGAACTCGAAACTTATGACGAGAAGCAAATGTTCCTAGAGGAATTGGGCCTTGAAGATGCCGGCGTGAACCGCGTAATCCGCGCAGCATATGAACTTTTGAATCTTCAGACCTACTTTACGGCTGGGGTTAAAGAGGTGCGTGCTTGGACCATTAAAAAGGGCATGACTGCACCCCAAGCTGCAGGAGTTATTCACAGTGATTTTGAGAAGGGATTCATTCGCGCTGAGGTTATTAGCTATTCAGATTATGACCAGTTAGGCAGTGAAAACGCTGTAAAAGAAGCGGGTAAGATGCGTGTTGAAGGGAAGGAATATGTGGTCAGCGATGGCGACGTGATGCACTTCCGTTTCAATGTGTAAAACCTGTGCATAGATTCACGCTATTCACCGCGTAAAATCAGGCGCCTCTTTTTAAATTGGGATTCTTTGAATTCCAAGAGATTTTATGGCACAAGAGGCACAATATACCGAAGACAACATACGGTCCTTAGAGTGGGATGAGCACATTCGTCTGCGCCCAGGGATGTACATTGGAAAGTTGGGTGATGGGAAGAGCCCCGATGATGGGATCTACATCTTGCTCAAAGAAGTCCTTGATAACTCCATCGATGAGTTTGTTATGGGCGCCGGAAAAACCATCGAGGTTAAAATCCACGACGGTCAGGTAATCGTGCGCGACTACGGTCGAGGGATTCCATTGGGTAAAGTGGTTGATGTTGTTTCAAAAATCAACACTGGTGCGAAATACGATAGCAAAGCGTTTAAAAAATCTGTAGGGCTTAACGGTGTCGGTGCCAAAGCCGTAAATGCCCTGAGTACAGAGTTTACAGTTCAAGCATATCGCGATGGTAAGACCAAACGTGCGAAGTTTGAATACGGGAAACTTACCGAGGATGATGCTATAGAGGAAAGCAGCCAACGCAAGGGAACAAAGATTACATTCCGTCCGGACCCTGATATTTTCCACAACTACAAGTTCATGATTGAATATGTAGAAAAGATGATGTGGAATTATGCTTACCTGAATCCGGGGCTAACCTTGTATTTGAACGGTGAGAAGTTCTATTCCGAAAACGGATTGAAGGATTTACTTCAGGATAATCTCGATGGAAATACCCTTCACGACATTATTCACTTGAAGGCCGATGATATTGAGGTCGCGTTGACCCACAACGAACGCATGCAGGGCGAACAGTACTACAGCTTTGTTAACGGTCAGCACACCACCCAAGGTGGAACCCACCAAAACGCATTACGCGAGGCCATTGTGACGGTCATTCGTGATTTCTACAACAAGAATTTTGATGCAGCCGACGTACGTGCTTGTGTCATTGGTGCAATTTCGATCAAGGTCATCGAGCCGGTTTTCGAATCGCAAACCAAAACAAAATTGGGCTCGCTCGAAATGGCTCCTGGTGAGGTCCATGTGCGCACCTTCGTTGGGAATTTCTTGAAAGAACACCTGGATAATTACTTGCACAGAAACCCGCAGGTTGCTGAGGTTATCCTCAAGAAAATTCAGCGAGCGGAACGCGAGCGTAAGGACCTTCAGGGCATCCGAAAGTTAGCCCGGGAGCGCGCTAAGAAAGCTTCATTGCACAATAAAAAACTTCGCGACTGTCGTGCGCATTTGAATGATGCTAAACCAGGTAAAGAAGATCGTAGGTTAGAAACTACCTTGTTTATTACCGAGGGCGATAGTGCATCAGGTTCCATCACAAAAAGCCGCGATGTCAATACACAGGCGGTATTCTCGTTGAAAGGAAAGCCATTGAACAGCTACGGATTGAGCAAGAAGGTGGTGTATGAAAACGAAGAATTTAACTTGCTACAGGCGGCCCTGAACATTGAGGACGGATTGGATGATTTGCGCTACAACAATGTCGTCATTGCCACGGATGCTGACGTTGACGGTATGCACATTCGTTTGCTTCTTATCACATTCTTCCTGCAGTTCTTCCCGGAGCTAGTGCGAGAAGGACACCTGTATATCCTGCAAACGCCGCTCTTCCGCGTAAGAAACAAGAAGGAAACGCGCTATTGCTATACCACGGAGGAGAAGAATGATGCCATTTCGAGTCTGGGACCAAAACCAGAGATTACTCGATTTAAGGGATTGGGTGAGATATCACCAGATGAATTTAAATATTTCATTGGCGAGGATATCCGTCTAGAGCCGGTGATGATTAGTAAAGATTATACCTCCGACGATTTGTTGGAGTTTTACATGGGAAAAAATACGCCAAAGCGTCAAGAGTTTATCATTGATAACCTCCGTGTAGAAAAGAACCTTGAAGAGGAATTGTTGAACTGATGAGCGACGATATTCAAAATAACGAAGATTTCGACCCTGAATTGACCCCTGATGCTGCCCAAGAAGAGGAGGGCACACGCATTACCAGGGTGAGTGGGATGTATGAAGATTATTTTCTTGATTACGCCTCCTATGTGATTTTGGAGCGTGCCGTACCTGCCTTGAACGATGGATTGAAGCCTGTGCAGCGACGATTGCTTCATTCCATGAAAGAGATGGACGATGGTCGTTTCCACAAGGTAGCTAATATTATCGGCCAGACCATGCGCTTTCACCCGCACGGGGATGCCTCTATTGGGGATGCTTTGGTACAGATGGGGCAGAAAGACCTGTTGATTGATTGTCAGGGAAACTGGGGAAACATATTGACTGGTGATGGTGCGGCGGCACCTCGTTATATCGAGGCTCGTTTGACGAAGTTTGCCCTTCACGTGGCGTACAGCCCGAAAGTCACAGAATGGCAATTGTCTTATGACGGTCGTGCTAACGAGCCGTTGTACTTACCGATGAAGTTCCCGATGCTCCTTGCCATGGGGGTAGAAGGGATTGCAGTGGGTTTGAGTACGAAGATTTTACCCCACAACTTCCTCGAGCTCATCGATGCGTCGATTAAGGTGTTACAGGAGAAGAGCTTCAAACTCTTTCCTGACTTTCCAACGGGGGGTATTGCAGACTTCTCTAACTACAATGATGGAGAGCGTGGTTCTAGGGTCCGAGTACGAGCACGTATTTCACAACTCGATAAGAATACTCTGGTCATCACGGAGATTCCGTATAGCACGACTACGCAGAGTTTGATCGACAGTATTTTGAAGGCCAACGACAAGGGTAAGATCAAAATCAAAAAAATCGAGGACAACACAGCAGAGAATGTGGAGATTTTGGTGCACTTACCTGCAGGAATAAGTCCGGATAAGACTATAGATGCTTTGTATGCCTTCACGAACTGTGAGGTTAGTATTGCCCCATTAGCTTGTAGTATTCATGAGGATACGCCATTGTTTATTGGTGTGCGCGAAGTTTTGCGCAGGAGTACCGAAGCAACTAAGGGTATTCTCAAAGCAGAACTCGAGATACGCTTATCTGAATTGCAAGAGCAGTGGCACTTCGCCTCACTCGAACGTATCTTCATCGAGAATAAGATCTACCGCGATATTGAGGAGGCAGAGACTTGGGAACAAGTGATCGAGTTCATTCGTAAAGGGCTTATGCCACACATCAAACACCTCATGCGTGAGGTTACTGATGAGGATATTGTGCGCTTGACCGAAATCAAGATCAAGCGCATCTCGAAGTTCGACAGTGATAAGGCCAATGATAAGATTCTTGAGCTCGAAGCCAAGATTGACGCGGTGAAACATGATTTAGCGCACTTGACCGAATTTGCAATAAATTACTTCAAAGACCTCAAAGACAAATTTGGAAAAGGCCGCGAGCGTAAAACTGAGATTGCCACCTTCGATAGTGTGGAAGCTGCGAAAGTGGTGATCCGCAACCAGAAGTTGTATGTGAACCGCGAAGAGGGATTCGTAGGGTACGGTATGAAGCGCGATGAATACGTATGTGATTGTTCGGACATCGACGACATCATCGTGTTCCGTAAGGATGGTAAGTTCAGCGTGAGTAAGGTTAAGGATAAAGCCTTCTTCGGAAAAGATATTGAATATGTGGCCGTCTGGAAGAAGGGCGATGATCGAACGGTATACAATGCCATATACTTTGATGGATCCTCGAAAGTGAGCTACGTCAAGCGCTTTAGCGTGACCAGTATTACTCGAGACCGCGAATACGATATTAGCCAAGGAAACAAGGGCTCAAAGCTGCTGTATTTCACCGCGAATCCGAACGGGGAAGCTGAGGTTGTGACTGTGCTCCTGAGACAATTGGCCAAACTCAAGAAACTGAAATTTGATTTAGATTTCGCAGAAATCGCCGTCAAGGGGCGTGGGTCCAAAGGAAATATCGCTACAAAATTCCCTGTGAAGCGCGTCGAACTTAAAGAACGTGGAGAGAGCACGTTAGAGGCACGTAAAGTGTGGTTTGATGATACTGTACAACGATTGAACAGCGATGAACGAGGAAGATTGATTGGCTCCTTTAAAGGAGAGGACCGCATCCTTATCGCAGAGAAAAATGGTGCACTAAAAGTTGTGGTGCCAGAGTTGACCTTGCATTTTGATCCAGATATGATTTATTTGGAAAAATTGGAAGTTGATCGTCCGTTGAGTGCAGTGTATTTTGACGGAGAGAAGGGCCGCTATTTCGTTAAGCGCTTCATGTGGGAAGGTGGTGACAAAGAAGAGAATATCATTACGGCTCATCCAAAGAGCGAGTTGGTATATATAAGCAATGCTTCTTTGCCACGGATTGAGATGGTCTTCCGCAAACAGAAAGGGGTGGAAAAAGACCCAGAAGAGGTATTACTTTCAGACTTCATATCAGTCAAAGGCATTAAAGCTAAAGGGAATCAACTAACTACTGATACACTGAACAAAGTAGTCGGATTGGAGCCACTTGATGAGCCAGAAGTGGCCGTAGAGGAATTGCCGGACATCGCACCTGCAGGACCTAGTGTTGAAGGTCCTGAGGCCGGAGTTCAAATTACAGAGCCAGTGGAAGAGAAGCCAACGGCCGATGCTGAGGTAGCGAAGAAGGAGGAAGTTATAGAATCGGATCCTCAATCTGAACCTCCAAAGCAAAACAAAGGTTCATATGATGCAGACGATGAAGCTCCACAAATCACATTAGACTTTTAACATGAAACACCTCTACCTAATCCTCGGTTTCGTTATCTCGCTCAGTGCTGCGGCACAAAATAGTTTCAACATTACCCAGAAAAGTCACCTGACTTATTTGAATGATAATAACGATATCTGGGGTTATACGGATTCTGTGAGCGGAATAGAATACGCCTTAGTAGGAACAACAGGTGGAGTGAGTATTGTTGATATAAGTACGCCTACAGCTCCTGTTAAGAAGCAATTTATTCAAGGTCCGTATAGTATATGGAGAGACTTGAAAACATGGGGGCATTATGCTTATGTAACACACGATAGCCCATTTTCTTGGAATCAAATTCCTTCACACGGAATAATGATCATCGATATGGATAGCGTAAATAATCCAAACCCTACTTGGAAAAATATCAATTTTCCTTACGAGTATCCTGCGGGCGTTTGGGACACCTTGAAAACTGCGCATAACCTTTACATCGATGAGAATGGCTATTGCTATCTTTTTGGTGCAAACATTGCTAATGGAGGAGCGCTGATTCTCGATTTAGCCACGGATCCATGGAACCCAACAGTAGTAGGGATTTACGATGATTACTATTTCCACGATGGCATGGTCCGAGGTGATACGCTGTGGGGGTCAGCAGTATATGCCGGTAAATTTGTGGTTGTCGATGTTACTCAAAAAGATTCAGCACAAACTTTGGCAACCCACGGGACACCTAATTCGTTCACGCACAATACTTGGATTAGTGATGATAATCAAACCTTGTTCTGTACCGATGAGGTAGGTGGAGCTTTTTTAAGTGCTTACGACGTCAGTGATTTGAACAACATCACTGAAGTTGATCGGATTCAATCTTCGTTGGATTCTGGAGTTATTCCTCATAACGCCCACGTTCTAGGGCAATGGGTAGTGACCTCTTATTACACCTCTGGTGTTCAGATTGTTGATGCAAAATATCCTGAACTCATGGTTGAGGTGGGGTACTTCGATACTTCGCCTAATTTTTCGGGTGGTGGCTTCTATGGAAACTGGGGCGCTTACCCATATTTTGAATCGGGGCTATTAATCTGTTCAGATATTGAAGAGGGATTATGGGTATTAGACCCAGAGTATGTTGAAGCATCAAGAGTGCATGTTGTGGTCTATGATAGTATCACCAAAGGACCCCTTGGCAATGCGACCATTACCTTTAATAAGCTTGGTCAAAACTACCAAAGCAATATCGATGGTCTTGCAGATGTTGGTACGCCGATGCAAGGTTCTGATTCGTTAAACGTAAGCCTCACAGGGTTTGTTACCCACAAACAGACCTATAATTGGTTGGGTGGGCAGTTTGATACCATACGAGTTGCCTTGCTAAATGTTAACAACGTCAGTATTGGCGAAGAGTCAGCGGCACCAATTATTATTCAACCGAATCCATCGAAAGGCTCGTTCCAGATCAATGGAGCACCGGATGCTGCGTTCACACTTTACAATACAGCCGGTATGCCTGTTTATACGGGCAAAGCTGCAGGAAACTGGGTAGAACTACCCACATTACCAAGTGGACATTATATCATTGCCTTAGATGGTGCGTATCAAAACAGGAAATTCCCACTGATACTGCTTCCTTAGAAGTTTGTGGTATATCCTTTTTCGTGGTAGAAGTCTTCGATGATTTCGATAACTTCCTCAGGCGTATCTACTAGATGCAATAGATCTGTGTCGTCAGGAGAGATCTTGCCGGTGGCCTTTAGCGTATTTTCGACCCAATCTTTTAGTCCAGCCCAGAAATCTTTGCCGACAAGGATCATAGGGAAACGGTCTATCTTACCCGTTTGAATCAATGTGACAGCCTCGAACAACTCGTCCAAGGTTCCGAAACCGCCCGGCATAACCACAAAAGCTTGGCTGTATTTGATGAACATTACCTTGCGGGCGAAGAAGTAATCAAAATTCAAGTTCTTATCGTGATCAATGAATGGATTTGAGCTTTGCTCAAAAGGCAGATCAATATTCAGCCCAACTGAAGGACCTTTTCCTTTTTGAGCACCTCTATTTGCAGCTTCCATAATACCGGGGCCACCACCAGTGATGACACCAAAACCACGCTGTGCAAGTTGAAAGGCAATCTCTTCGGCCGCGGCCAAATACTGCGGTTCCGTTTTATCCGTTCGAGCACTTCCAAAGATGCTGACACTTGGACCAATTCGGCTAAGGTTTTCATAGCCGTGGACAAATTCAGCCATAACTTTGAACAAGCCCCAGCTATTATCGCTTTGGATTTCAGTCCAGGATTTACGTGGTTGGTGGTTCATAAAGATGTGATTCAGGTTATAGTTCCAATTTAAGGAATTGCCCAGTAATGCTCTCTGCTATTTTCACAACTTCTTCTGGGGTACCTGTTGCTACGATTCTACCGCCGCCAGAACCGCCTTCAGGCCCTAAATCAACGATGTGATCTGCTTGCTTGATAACGTCCATATTGTGCTCAATGATGATCACGCTATTGCCGTGGTCAACCAATCGCTGCACCACCTCCATAAGTACGCGGACGTCCTCAAAATGAAGGCCAGTAGTGGGCTCATCCAAAATATATAACGTGTTGCCCGTGTCTTTCTTACTAAGCTCAGTGGCCAATTTTACGCGCTGCGCTTCCCCACCACTCAGCGTGGTGCTAGGTTGTCCCAAACGTATATAGCCCAAGCCTACATCCACTAATGTCTTTAGTTTAATGTTGATTTTAGGCACATGGTCAAAGAATTCAAGGGCATCCTCGATGCTCATGTCTAAGACATCAGAAATACTCTTGCCTTTGTAGCGTACTTCGAGGGTTTCTCGATTAAAGCGTTTTCCTTGGCACGTTTCACAGTGTACGTAAACGTCTGGTAAAAAGTTCATTTCAATCGTGCGCAAGCCAGCACCTTCACAGGTTTCGCATCGTCCACCTTTCACATTGAACGAGAACCGCCCTGGCTTGTAACCGCGTACCTTACTTTCTGGCAATCCGGCAAAAAGTTGGCGAATTTCAGACCATACGCCTGTATAGGTTGCAGGATTTGAACGTGGTGTCCGCCCAATTGGACTCTGGTCAATATCAATAATTTTATCAATCTGCTCAATGCCTTCTATGCGGTCGTAGGGCTGCGGTTTATCTAAAGCACGGAAAATAGCGGCATTTAAAATAGGGTAGAGTGTTCCATTGATTAGGGTGGATTTACCGCTTCCGGAAACTCCAGTGATGCACGTTAGTACGCCTAATGGGATCTCGAGATCAACATTCTGAAGATTATTTCCCGTTGCTCCATATAGTTGAATACTACCAGTGGGTTGGCGTCGAACGGAAGGTACTTCAATCGATTTCTGCCCGTTGAGGTATTGTGCAGTAATGCTATTGGAAGATTTGATAGCTTTTAAATCACCTTCAGCGACAATAGCGCCTCCATGCAGACCAGCTTTAGGGCCGATATCCAGAATATGGTCGGCGGTCTCAATCATGTCTTTATCATGCTCCACTACTAGGACACTATTTCCAATGTCACGCAGCTGCTGCAAGGACTTTATTAGTCGAGCATTGTCCCTTTGATGAAGGCCAATTGAGGGTTCGTCCAAAATGTACAATACATTGACGAGCTGCGAGCCTATCTGTGTTGCAAGTCGAATTCGCTGCGCCTCTCCACCGCTCAAGCTGCGGGCGCTGCGGTTTAGGTTGAGGTATCCCAGCCCAACATCTAGCAAGAATTGGCTCCGCGCTTTAAGTTCTTTGACAATCTCTTCTGCAATGATCCATTCCTTCGCGGAATAGGTCTGCTCTAGTTGATCAATCCACTGTCCAAAAGCGTCGAGGCTCTGTGTGCTTATATCTGATATGCTTTTGCCGCCAATTTTAAAATGTAAGCTCTCCTTGCGCAATCGGGCACCATCACATTTTCCGCATACCACATCATCCATGTAGTCATCAGCCCAGCGCTGTATGGAACGGCTTTTAACCTCTTTGCTCTGGTTTTCAATGAAGTTGATGATGCCTTCGAAGTTCAATTTATATTCCTTGGTTACACCAATGGCTTTATGTTCAACCGTCATTACTTCATTAGAACCATGAAGGATGATGTCCATAGCCGCTTCTGGAATGTCGGAAATAGGGGAGTCCAAAGTAAAACCATGCTTCAATGCGATGATTTCGAGCTGGTTGAACATCCAGTTCTTCTTGTATTCGCCAATAGGTACAATACCACCTTTCCGAATGCTTTTGGTGGGGTCAGGAATTATTTTATCGCGGTTAACCTCTTTAGTCGTACCCAAACCGTCACAGCGCGGACAAGCACCTTTCGGGCTATTAAATGAGAAGGTATTGGGCTCAGGCTCTTGGTAAGCAATTCCTGTAGTTGGACACATGAGCTGGCGCGAGAAATACGCCAATTCATCCGTATCTAAGTCGAGTACTGCGATCGTGCCTTTTCCATGATTCATGGCGGTATCTACGCTTTGGGCAATTCGGCCTTCTGCGGTAGCGGCGACCACAATACGGTCCACAACAATCTCGATATCATGGGTTTTATAACGGTCTAATCGGTAACCGCTACTTACTTCGACGACCTTTCCATCTACTCGAGCACGTATGAAGCCCATGCGAACAATTTGGTCGAAGAGTTCGCGGTAATGGCCCTTTCGCGCACGTACTACAGGTGCCAACACAGCGATTCGTTTACCATTGAAGCGCTCAGCAATCAAGGATACAATCTGATTATCCGTGTAGCTGATCATTGGCTCTCCTGTTTTGTAGGAATACGCAGTAGAGGTCCGTGCGTAAAGTAGGCGTAGGAAATCACTTAGTTCGGTCACTGTCCCAACGGTTGATCGGGGATTACGGGAAGTTGTTTTTTGCTCAATAGCAATAACCGGTGATAAACCTTCAATCTTATCGACATCGGGCCGTTCCATATTTCCTAAAAACTGACGTGCATAAGCACTGAACGTTTCCATGTAGCGACGTTGCCCTTCAGCATAGATTGTATTAAACGCTAGGGAGCTTTTGCCGGATCCACTTAGGCCCGTGATAACTACTAAGGAGTTACGCGGAATGGCAACATCAATATTTCTCAGGTTGTGAGATCGCGCTCCAAAAACCTCAATGTTTTCGCTCATTATTTTTTAGGTAACCAAATGGTTAGTACCTGACCTTCAGTATTTGAGGTCCATCGGTCGTTGCGAATCCATGGGTTGTATTCGCGAAGTGTATTATAGGTTGTACCGTTTTCTAACGCCCAATCGATCCAACTGTTTACAGGCCCCGAAACATTAAGCGTATCAAATTCCGGTAAAGAGTAACCGTGGTCTTGATGAAAGACATAGCCGAAGTCAGCTAGGTTTTGATGGATGTGTTTCACCGCGGCAATTCTATAAACGTATCGTGCCGTTTCGCTATTTAATAACAAGTCGAAGTAGGAGGTGACGCGCTGTTCTTCTAGCCGTCTTTCTGTACCTGCCATCCCCATGTTGTAGGAGGCTGCAGCGAGGGTCCAATTACCAAATCGCTCATAGGCTTCTTTCAAATACACGCAGGCAACTTCTGTCGACTTAACGATGTGGTAGCGTTCGTCGATATCTTTATCGACCGTTAGTCCGTTCTCTCTTCCTGTTGTCTTCATGATTTGCCAATACCCAGCGGCACCAGCAGGGCTAACTACATTCTGTAAACCACTTTCAATGAGGGCTAAGTATTTAAAATCTTCCGGAATACCGTGTTTGGCGAGTATGGGTTCAATTATTGGAAAATATTTTGCTGAACGCTTTAGCATTAGCAGGTTGTTGCTCTGCCAATAGGAGTTGACTAATATTTCACGGTCAAGTTTTTCTTGAACATCTAATCGGTCCAAAGGGAGGGCTTCACCACAGAAATTCAAAGCTTGCGGTACTGCGAAAGGCTTTACCGTACTAGGTTCTACTTCTACGGGGTGGGGCACATCCGTTTTAGAGGCAACGAGCATGCTTCCTGCAAGAATTAAAGCCGTGAATGAGCCTAAGGCTAAGAATCTATTTTTCATAGCGGAATGGAGATGTGAAGGTTTTAAATGCTGGTCCAGATGCATCTTTAGCACTGAGCTGAGGATCCTCAACACCCCACTGAATACCTAAATCCTCATCATTCCATTGGATAGATCCTTCGTGTTCAGGGCTGTAGGTGTCCGTACATTTATACAGAAACACCGTTTGATCTTCAAGAGTAGCAAAGCCGTGAGCGAACCCTTCCGGTATCCACAGCATTTTTTTGTTTTCACCTGAGAGTATCACACTGTGGTGCTGACCATAGCTCGGTGACCCTACCCGAAGGTCAACAGCTACGTCCAAAACGCTCCCTTTTTGAACACGTACAAGTTTTCCCTGTGCTTTCGGCGGTGCTTGAAAATGAAGACCGCGAACCACTCCGGCATTCGAAAGGCTCTCATTATCTTGAACAAAATCTACGTTTATCCCTTGATTTACAAAGGATTCTGTATTGAAGCTTTCGAAAAAATAACCGCGATGGTCACCAAAGACACGAGGCTCAATTTCGAAAAGGTCGGGTATAGCGGTGGGAATGAATTTCATGTATTCAAAAATACACGGATATGTTTAGGAAAGTAAGGGATCAACGCCTTCTTTCAACAACTTTGCTATTTCTTGAGCATGTGTTTGAAAACTCAAATGTGTCGCCCCTTGAAGTACCCAATCATGAGATGCATTGTGGTTCTTGAAAGGGAAAACTACATCATGATCCCCTCGAATACTATCGACCTCACACAAAGGGGTGTTGCGTTCCCAATTCAACACAGATCCAAGCACCCAGCGATAGTATTCGCATGGAAATTGTTCCATCATTTCAAGCACATGATCTAACGATGCATTGGGACGGCTATTTAATCGGGCCATGAAGAAAATAAAGTTCCTAATGGATCCGTTGGGTGCCCAATTCAACAACCCTGTCTTAGAAAGGCGTTTGTACAATGGGCGTATGGGGGTCTCATAATGTACAGAGTTCAGTAATACAACACGTTGCACTTTATTGCGACTTGCCCAATCTTGTGCCACTATACCTCCGAAGCTATATCCAAAAAGAAGGTCGTTCTCTTGGATCGGATGGCGGTCAAGTAACCTATCGGCATACTCAGATAGCGACTCACCATCCATCGGCATGATCCACTCGAGATAAGTGGCTTGCCAAGGGAAGGAAAAAGCTTTGAAAATTCGTGAATCTGCCCCCATTCCTGGAAGCACCCAAACGCGAGGTTTAGCCATTGCCCATTGATACTTGTATTACTTTGAGAACATCCTCAAAGACGCCATTGTTCGTGGCAATGATACTTTTTGAATCGATAGGTGCGTTTCCGCCCTGGTAATCACAAACTTGGCCGCCAGCTTCACGAACTAATAAGATGCCAGCTGCAACGTCCCAAGGGCTCAACCCGTACTCAAAGTAACCCTCAAAACGTCCACATGCCGTGTAGGCTAAATCCACAGCCGCTGTCCCAATACGTCGAATACCACGAGTTCTAGGATAGAGGTATTCAAGGGTTTTCTGAAAACCAGCAACGCCTGAGAAATCGTAGTATGGAAAACCTGTGGCGAGTAAAGAATCTGCTAGTGAATCTGTTGGAGAGGTTGTGATTTTGGTGCCGTTGAGTGTTGCTCCACCTCCTTTATAGGCTGAAAAACATTCGTCCATACCAACCTCGTACACGACTCCTATAACGGGCTCGTCGTTGTGCATGAGTGCAATGCTCACGCTGTAGATGGGCAGTCCATGTACGAAATTTGTTGTTCCATCTAGGGGGTCAATGACCCAATAATAGGCATGTGAGGTGCGCTGTGTAATGGTGCCTTCTTCGGTTAGAAAACCGGCTTCAGGGAGGATTTCCTGAAGGTCTCGAACCAATTGCTTTTCGGCATTCTTGTCAACGTCGCTTACTAAGGCGTTTAAGCTTTTAAGGCTTACGCGTTCTTGTGAAAAATGCTGTTGTTCTTCTCGTAAAAATGCGCCCGCAGCACGAGCTATAGCTTCAACTTTTGTGGTGAGCAGGGGTAGGTCAATCATAAAACTCTCGTCGCAGTGTAAATCATTCTAATGCTCTTGCACATTCCCTGCAAGGCATCGGAGTGTTCGTCCTTTGAATCGTAGTAGGATAATACGTTTTGGCGTTGTGTATCATTAAACTCAACTTGGCCCAGGAATAGACCTTCTCTTACCTTGAACAAATCACTTTGCAAAATAAGCCCCTCTTTTTGATGGCGCTTCCGCAAGCTGCTCCAGTACCTGGAGAACTCTCGCTCGCTACAAAGCGGCCTAAATTCTAGAAAAATCAGTGACATGTTCGGCGTGTTTAGGAATCTCTAAGGTAACAATTCCATCCGGACCTATGTCATTTAATTTCAATGATTTAGTAGTATTTGCGAGCTCGGGGTTCCAAAAGGTTTTTACACGTACGTAATTATCTGTGTATCCGTACATATAGCCCTCACGGTTTTCTGCCTCGAACAGTACAGGACGTGATTTGCCAAGTTGGCTTTCATAGAAGGCTCTTTTCTTCTTTTCGCTGAGAATTCGAAGCATTTTATTTCTTCGCTTCCGCTCCACAATAGGGACTACGCCTTCCATTTCTGCAGCAGAGGTATTTTCACGTTCACTGTAAGTAAATACGTGTAGATAGCTAATATCTAGCGAATTCAAGAAGTTGTAAGTTTCTGTAAAATGCGCATCCGTTTCTCCTGGAAAGCCTACAATAACATCGACGCCAATACAGGTATCTTCATTTGCCGCTTTTATTGCACTAACACGCTTATTGTAGAGTGCTGTCATGTAGCGACGCTTCATCTTCTTGAGTATAGTATCACTTCCGCTTTGCAGTGGAATGTGGAAGTGAGGGACGAATTTTGTACTATTCGCGGTAAATGCTATGATTTCATCCCTTAGCAGATTAGGCTCGATCGATGAAATGCGCATGCGTTGAACGGGTACTTCTCGATCAAGAGCTTGTACCAACTCTAAGAATGTGTTCTCGTGTTTCTTATTGCCGAATTCACCTTTTCCATAATCACCCACATTAACTCCCGTTAAAACGATCTCAGGAATGCCTTGAGCTGCAATTTCGTTGGCTTTTGCCACCACATTTTCTAGAGTGTCGCTTCGAGAGATGCCTCGGGCTAATGGAATGGTGCAATAGGTGCATTTGTAATCACATCCGTCTTGAACTTTCAAGAAGGCACGCGTACGGTCACCGGCACTGTAACTGGAAACAAAGGCATTGGCATCTTCGATCTCACAACTGTGTATTTGCGCAGGGCCCTCTGTCTTTTCCAATGCGCCAAGGAATTGCATCACATTGAATTTTTCAGTTGCGCCTAATACGAGATCGACGCCTGGTAGCTCCATGATTTGCTCGGGCTTGAGTTGGGCATAACATCCAACGATCACAATGAATCCGTCCGGGTTTGCTCGGAGTGCGCGCCCGATAATATTGCGCGTTTCGCGGTCTGCATTTTCCGTTACCGAGCAGGTATTGATGATGTAGACGTCAGCAGCTTCGCTAAATTCAACTTTCTCGAATCCACCTTCGACCATGTCTTTTGCGATGGTGGAGGTCTCAGCAAAGTTTAATTTACACCCAAGGGTATGGAAGGCTACAGTACGTTTCATCTAGATTAAATTCACTTCGGCTTGCAGTTGAACGCCGTATTTCTTCGCGACATCGTCTATGATATCATGGGCCAAAGTCAATACTTCATCGCCTGATGCATCGCCATAGTTGACCAAAACCAAGGCTTGCTTTTCATGAACCCCAGCATCACCGCGACGGAAACCTTTCCATCCTGCCTGTTCTATGAGCCAACCGGCCGCAAGTTTCACTCCACCGGAAACATCATAGGTAGGCATGTCGGTATAACGCTCTAGTAACTGCTGCGCGATGTCAGAAGATACCACAGGGTTTTTGAAGAAAGATCCTGAGTTCCCTAAAACTGCAGGGTCGGGTAATTTGCTTTGACGAATTTTAACGACTGCGTTGCTGATGTCGCGCGGTGTTGGAGCATCTATTTCGGCTTTTTCAAGCTCGGATTTGATGGCGCCGTAATCCATGTTGAGGCGATGATTCACCTTGGTTAGAGCGACAGTAATGTGGGTAATAATGGCTTTGCCTTTCCACGCATTTTTAAAAATGCTGTCCCTATAGCCAAACTCACATCCTGCATTATCTAATTCAAAGGTTTGGGCAGGGTCCAATTGGACCCCTTCAACACGAATTAGAAGGTCTTTTAGTTCAACGCCATAGGCACCAATATTTTGAACCGGTGCAGTGCCACAGTTGCCAGGAATCAGACTGAGGTTTTCCATTCCACCCAAGCCTTGACTCAAGGTCCATAGAACTACTTCATGCCAATTTTCACCTGCACCAAGGCGGATATGCACCTCTTCTTCGTTTTCGAAAACTACCTCACGTCCGTGGATATCAATTTTCAACACGTCGCCTTGGACATCCTTAGTTAGCAGCATATTCGAACCTCCACCTAAAACTAGGGTAGGTGCGCCGTGATGCTTTAGATAATCTAAAACTTCATTTGTGCTATGTGCCCAGATTAGACGTTCTGCCTGTTGGTCAATGCCAAAGGTGTTCAGGGTCTTGAGGCTTTTGTTGATTTGTACAATCACGTTTTCTTAGTTGGTTCGGCCCGGGTATACTTTCAATGCTTCTCGCAAAATCTCGATACAGGCTTTCAAATCATCAATATTCAATACGTACGCTAGACGTGCTTGTTTTTCTCCGAGCTCACGCTTTGCATAGAACCCTGCAGCTGGCGCCATCATCAAGGTTTGACCTTTGTAGTCGTATTCGCTGAGCAACCATTCTGCGAAATGCTCCGCGCTCTCAACCGGGAATTCTGCCACGGCATAAAAAGCACCTTTTGGTTTCGGGCAGAAGACACCTTCAATGCTGTTCAACCCATCTACTAAAACGTTTCTACGCTCAAGGTATTCTGCATTAACCTCATCAAAATACGATTGCGGAGTTTGCAATGCTGCTTCACTCGCGATTTGTGCATAGGTAGGAGGAGACAAACGCGCCTGGGCAAACTTCATAGCGGCAGCCATGAACGCCTTGTTTTTACTTACTAAGCATCCAATTCGTGCCCCACACATACTGTAGCGCTTTGAAAAGCTATCCACAACGATGGCATGCTCTTCCAAGCCTTCCATGCTCAACACACTATGGTGTTGTGCACCGTCGTAGGTGAACTCACGGTATACCTCATCAGCGATTAGGAATAAATCGTGCTTGATAACGATCTCCTTCAGCTGATTCAACTCCTCTTGACTGTAGAGGTATCCGGTCGGGTTTCCAGGGTTACAAATAAGAATACCCTTGGTTTTCGGGGTAATAGCCTTTTCAAATGCATCGATCGGAGGCAATGCAAACCCATTTTGAATGCTCGCCTCTACAGGTACCACCTTCACACCACTCGCGGTTGCGAAACCGTTGTAGTTTGCGTAAAACGGTTCTGGAATGATCACCTCGTCGCCCTCATCCATCGCAGAGCCAAAAGTGAACAGCAACGCTTCTGAACCGCCCGTAGTAACGATGATATCTTCTAGGGCTACGGGTAGATTTTTACCGTTGTAGTAGCGAACTAATCCCTCGCGCAAGCTTTGAAATCCTGCGCTGTGGCTGTAGGCTAAAACGGGGATATCGGCGTTTTTGATTGCCTGCTGAGCGACCACTGGGGTTTTAATGTCGGGTTGTCCAATGTTCAGGTAATAAACCTTCTTTCCATTGCGTTCAGCGTGCTCTGCAAAGGGAACTAACTTGCGAATGGGGCTTGATGGCATAGCCGTCCCTTTGGTAGAAATCTTGGGCATAATTTGGGTTTTTTAATAATGCAAAAGCCCCGCAAAAATACGGGGCTTTCTTATTATATCCATGCCTGAAAAAGAGTGGGGCGAGTTTATTTTGCAATAACGCTTCCGCCTTTTTTCTCAGGAGTTGTTTTTTGTGCTTCAGGATTCATAACCTGGCCTTTGATGGTCAATACCACAGTTTTGTTTGTTGCGTTCGATTGAACGGTAACAGTTTTGTGGAAGTTCCCCATGCGGTTGGTATCGTATTTCACCTGAATTTCACCTTCGGCGCCGGGTGCGATCGGCTCGCGAGTCCATTTTGGAGTGGTACATCCACAAGAAGCGCGAACTGAGTTCAAAACCAATGGCTCAGTACCTTCATTTTTAAATTTGAAAACGCGTGTGCCGTTAGCACCTTTTTCTACTTTTCCGTAGTTGATGACTTTCTCTTCAAAGCTGATTTTTGCGCCGTCTGCTGGAGCTTCCTGTGCTTGAGCAGCGAATCCGAAGAGCGCAACGAATAGGGTAAGGAATAATTTTTTCATTGAACTAAAGCATTTAAATCTTAGTGCCTCAAATGTAGGATTCTTGAACAGCTATTCAAAGGAATTTAACAATCTCTTAGATATGATGTCAATTGGGTGCACGAAGCAATGTATTTTTGCGCTTTAAACCCTAGTAGTAATGCGCGAAATAGGCAAATACACCCCTGGTGAAATAGAATCAAAGTGGTACCAGCATTGGATGGAGAAAAATTACTTCCATGCAGAGGTCGATCCTGAAAAGGAGCCTTATACCATCGTTATTCCTCCACCGAATGTTACGGGAGTATTGCATATGGGGCACATGCTGAATAACACCATTCAGGATGTGTTGATTCGACGTGCGCGCATGCTCGGATTGAATGCTTGTTGGGTGCCCGGTACGGATCATGCTTCTATCGCAACCGAAGCTAAGGTCGTAAAACGTCTGCGCGAGCAGGGAATAAAAAAATCGGACCTGAGTCGTGAGGATTTCCTGAAGCACGCTTGGGATTGGACCGACGAATACGGAGGGATAATTCTAAAGCAGTTGCGCCGACTCGGAGCATCGTGTGATTGGGACCGTACTGCATTCACTTTAGATGAAGTACGTAGCGAACAGGTTATCGATGTATTTATCGACCTCTACAACAAAGGAATGATTTACCGCGGTTTACGAATGGTAAATTGGGACCCTGTGGCCTTGACTGCCGTTTCTGATGAAGAGGTGATTCACAAAGAGGAGAACAGCCGATTATACTACATGACCTACAAGATAGAAGGGTCGGATGAGGCACTCCAGGTCGCAACAACGCGTCCTGAAACCATTTTTGGGGATACGGCAGTATGTGTTAATCCTGACGATGAGCGTTACCAGCACTTAAAAGGCAAGAATGCCATCGTTCCTTTAGTGGGTAGAGTGGTTCCTATCATCTTCGACGAATATGTGGATATCGAGTTTGGAACCGGTGCCTTGAAAGTTACGCCTGCTCATGATACAAACGACCAAATGCTAGGTGAGAAGCACAACCTAGAAGTTATTGATGTTTTTGATCAGCACGCCGCTTTGAATGAGCACGCAGGCGCCTTCGCAGGACAAGATCGCTTTGAGGCACGTAAAAACGTTGCAAAAGCGTTGGATGAGGCAGGGCTTTTGGTAGAAACGAAAGACTTACGCAATAAAGTTGGGCGCAGCGAGCGCACAGATGCGGTTATCGAACCTCGCTTGAGCATGCAATGGTTCTTGAAAATGTCAGACCTAGCGCAACCGGCTATTGATGGTGTAAAGTCAAAAGACATTACGTTGCATCCTCCACATACGGAGAAAACCTACCTGTACTGGATGGAAAACATCAAGGATTGGTGTGTTTCTCGTCAACTTTGGTGGGGTCACCGCATCCCGGCATGGTACGATGCGGACGGTAATTTTGCAGTTTGTAAGACCAAAGAAGAAGCTGTGTCAGCTTTGGGTACCAGTGAGGTACATCAAGATGAAGATGTTATGGACACGTGGTTCAGCTCATGGTTGTGGCCATACAGTGTCTTCAGTGAGAATAAAGAAGAAGAGAATTATTTCTACCCGACCAATACGTTAGTGACGGGCCAGGATATTATTTTCTTTTGGGTAGCGCGCATGATTATGGCGGGTTACGAATTCAAAGGTAAACGTCCATTTAAGGATGTGTACTTCACGGGCATGGTGCGTGATAAAAAGCGCCGGAAGATGTCAAAGTCTTTGGGTAATAGCCCAGATCCGCTAGATCTTATTGATAAGTACGGTGCTGATGGTGTTCGTGTAGGGATGCTTATGACAGCTCCAGCGGGGAACGATTTGTTGTTTGATGAGGATCTTTGTTCTCAGGGTTCCTTCTTTGCGAATAAGGTTTGGAATGCCTTCCGACTCGTTGGTATGTGGGAAGCCGGTACTCAAGGTATGACCCAAAGCGAGTCATTGAGTGTGAACTGGATGCGCAACCGTATTGGTGAAGCCCTTGTAGAACTGGAGAGCAGCTTCGAAAAATACCGCCTATCTGAGGCGTTAATGACCACTTATAAATTGGTTTGGGATGATTTCTGTTCGTGGTATCTCGAAATGGTGAAACCTGCTAAAGGTGAGCAAATCTCAGCCGAAGCGTTGGAGGCGACGAAATCAATCTTTAATACGTTGTTGGAAATCATGCACCCATTCATGCCGTTTATTACGGAAGAATTGTGGCAGAATTTGGCAGAGCGTGGAGAAGGGGAGACCATCAACTTCGCGGCTTGGCCAACGCTGAAAGTAGAAGATAATCAGATTCTGAAATCATACGCTCAATTTGCTGAGGTGGTCAGTGGTGTTCGTACGGTGAGAAACGAAAACGGTATTGCGCCGAAAGAACCATTGACCATTGAGATTGCGAAGGGGACTGCCCACGATACGGCTTTTGATGCATTGATCATGAAATTGGCCAATGTGGATGCCATTCAAGAGGTGGACGAAACGCAAAAATCGGCCTTTAGCTTCGTGGCAGGTGGAATTAATTACACCATTCCTGCGGATGCGTTTGTCAACGTAGACGATGAAATTGCCAAGCTTGAAGAGGAACTCGCCTATACCCAGGGCTTCTTGAAAAGCGTTGAAAAGAAACTCAGCAACGAGCGCTTTGTTGCCAATGCTCCGGAGGCTGTGGTAGCTTCAGAGCGCAAAAAACAATCGGACGCTGAAGGAAAAATTGCATTAATTACTCAGCGCTTAGAAGCATTGAAATCCTAAGTCATGAGCCAAGACCTAAACGCAGGAATACATAGCCACATTGCAGGACTCGAAAAGAAAACGGGCCAGCCTATTTCTTATTGGGTGGAAATGGTTCGTTCTTGGAATGAGCCTAAGCATATGGTAAATGTAAAGCGACTAAAAGAGGAGTTTGGCATCGGTCATGGACACGCGAACATGGTCGTTCATTTGACCAAGGAGAATACGTCCTTGCATATGGATGCAGATCAAGTCGAGGACAGTGTGTTCAAGGGAAAAGAACATTGGAAGCCCTTGTACGATAGACTCGTCGAAGGACTTAAGGCCACTGGGCACGAGTTTGAGATTAGTGGTAAAAAGAAGTACTACAGTGTGCGTACCTCGAAACAAGTCGCGTGCTTGGTTCCTGCAACGAAAGGCCGATTTGAGGTTTGGATCAACCTTAAAGGTCAAGAGCCTACTGGAAGCCTTCAGTTGATGAAGCCCGGCAGTATGTGCAGTCATGCCATACACCTCACAGAAGAAGAGGCCTCAATAGACGAGTCGTTAATGTGGCTCGAGCGGGCGATCCAGCGAACCCTATAATACAAAAGCCCGGCGCAACGCGCCGGGCTTTTTTTAGGTTCGAGGTATGGAACCTAGATGGGGGATGAACATGATATAACCACTAACACTCACACAAACACTCGTTACATCCCCCGAGTTACTATTTCCTTGTAATGGAAACAGTATATACTGCTTTACATACGCGTTTGGCAGGTTGACCTTTTTTAAGTTTGCTTACATACACTTTTAAGTCTACGCTTTTCTTATCGCGCTGAACGAAACAGCTCTCAATCGTGAGTGCGTCGCCTAACGCTGCATTGGCATACATCTTCACTTGCATATTCAGGAGCTGTTCCTTCCAGGTGTTATCCAATTTCAATGCCGAAATACGTTCATGTCTCACTTTGTTGAGATGATCCATGAGTGACCACAACGTAAGGTTGCCCATCGCGTCCACCATTGATGGGGCTACAACTTCCTGTTTCCGAGTTTTAATAGGACCAGATTTGCGTACGACGTTGATGAAGTTTTTCATGGTAACTGGGTAAAAAAAAGAGCGCCTTCTTGTGAAGGCGCTCTTAGCTATATTCTAATATGGGTTATTCTCTTTTATCTTATGCCTTCACTTTGTTTCATAACAACCCATTTCCACACGTAAATGCGGTTCATATTATTGGCTGTATGATTAAATAGCGTTTGCATAATGTAAATGTATGATTTTTAGATGAAAATCAAAGTATTTGTCAAAAAATTATTTTTCGTCTAACGATTTCGCCATTTCATCCACACTTCCCACATTTTTGAAGGAGGGACCCCCTGTAGATTTTGATGCAGCGAACGCATGCTAGGTCTTACTTCAGATTGTTTTGAGAAAGCGCGGAGGGTTTTTGTCGCTTCTGGCCCAAGGCCATTGAGATTCGCAGGATTGTATTTAGGACTGATCATTTTAAGCGCATCTAGAGATCCATAGATATCGCCCAATGATCGCATTACTTCAACTTGTTTTAGTGCAGCGGTTGTGTTTCTAGGGCTCATCTCTAAAACCTGGTCGTACAGGGCTGCTGCCTCGTTGAGTTCGCCTTTCATTCGATGGATACTGGCCAATTGATTTAGGGTGAGCATGTGATTCGGGTGGATTTCTAATGCATATTCGAACGCTTCCTGAGCCTTATTCACATCCCTTTGAGTGGGCTGATTCCCGCTCGCACTTAGTATTCCCAAACCTTCGAAATACGCCATTGGGTTATTGTAGATGTCCATTTCAAAGAAAATACTTTGAGCAGATTCTGCGTTGGTCTGCATCAGTCGAGCATTGCGAGTCATGTAACCGTCTAACGATTGCTTTGCTTCGCGTTCACTCATCATTCGACTTGAACTTACAACGAGGGCAAAAGTGATCAACACTCCTGCAACCATAGCATTGGTAGGGCTTTCTAGCCTTGTCTTAAGGCCTGTGGATGCATAGCCGAGTGCGATTGCCAGCGGCCACAACATTGAGGCGCGTTCAAGAGGGAATTCACCAAAGCCGTAAACGGCGAATCCCACTACGACCAATGCCATGTAGATGTTTCCTTCTTTTTTAAAGTTTTGCCAGAAACCTATTACTAGAATACCAACGAAAAGAATTGCGCCAAAGATCCCCGTTTCACTAAGCATCCATAGGAAGTCGTTGTGTGGGCGTAAGATATTGGTCACACCATTCATTACACTTTCGTTGGTTCCTTTGAGGCCTTGAGCAGGATATTCGATCTTCCACTGACCGCCTCCCACGCCACTTATGGGTTTGTCCATAAACATCTCCCATGATGCATTCCAATAGTGCAATCGGCTTTGGATGGTGTCGCTATTAAAAATCTTTTCACTCCCACCGGCTGCGATGGCAATACCTATTCCAACGGCGAGTACACCGAGAGCGATTAAACCTTGGTTGCGAAGTTTTGTGTTTCCCTGAATGATATAATGGATGGTGGCTACCAGTGCCATTGCTATACCACCGAGCCATACACCTCGGGTACGTAAGAGTAGTATGGCAAGACCTGCTATGGCGATGGATAGGATTTGAATCCACTTTCCAGCTCCTCCTTCAAACCTACCAAGAAAAGCTAATGGAAGCAGTAAGAGTAGTGTTGCTGCTGCGTAGTTCTTGTGGGTGAACAAAGGACCATTGGCCAAGTAAATGTTGTTTTCTTGATACGCTTCGGCAAGTGAGGGTAGTATGCTCAAAGCGGCGATGGCTAATGCTATTTGACTTCCCATCCCTAAAGCCTTCAGGGCGCCTTCTTTATTTTTTGTAAAAGCTGCTTTAGCCACTAAAATCCAACCGGATAGAAATGCAATACGTGCTACAAATGCGTAAAGTTCACTCGCTGCAGCTACTTGTCCAACTTTCACTATGCTCAATACAAGAGCCATCGCCATTAAAGAAAGGATCGTAAAACCGCCTTTCATTTCATTTCTGTATAGATAAATCCCTACTAACGACGCGGCGGAGGCAGCGGAGAATCGGACCCAAAGTCCGATATCTTGACTCGAAGGGTCGACGATGAAAATCAGGAGGATAGGAACGTAAAAAAGCAGGGAACGAAGTGGTTGCATAACGTTGGGTTTGCTGTAAAGATAACGAAAGGAATCATTGGCCAATTCTGCATTATCTTTAGGGTCCCAAATACATCACAGAATTATGGAGAACCCCGCACCGTACTTACCAAAACACAAGGTTCGGATCGTTACAGCAGCATCACTTTTTGATGGCCACGATGCCGCAATTAATATCATGCGTCGTATCATTCAGAGCACTGGTTGTGAAGTCATTCACTTGGGCCATGACCGCTCCGTTGAAGAAGTAGTAAATACTGCCATTCAAGAAGATGCAAATGCCATTGCCATGACCTCTTATCAAGGAGGGCATATTGAGTACTTCAAATACATGTACGACCTACTCCAAGAAAAAGGTGCCGGTCACATCAAGATTTTTGGTGGTGGCGGTGGAACCATCTTACCTGAAGAGATAGAAGAGTTGCATGCGTACGGCATCACCCGTTTGTATCATCCAGATGATGGACGCAAAATGGGATTGCAGGGTATGATTAATGATCTGGTGGAGCAGTCCGATTTTTTGGTTGGAGATACTCTTCCTGGTAGCATTGAAGAATTGGCAGGAGCGAATAATCCTACTATAGCCCGTTGGATTTCTGCGGCTGAGAATTGTGGGGAGCAACACGGTCAAGCATTGGCTTCAATTACCGAGAAAGCTGCCGCCATACACACGCCTATTCTTGGAATTACCGGAACAGGTGGGGCTGGAAAGAGCTCCATGGTCGATGAGTTGGTTCGTCGCTTTACCATGGATTTTACGGATAAGCGTATCGCGGTGGTATCTGTAGATCCTTCGA
>CAJXTR010000004.1 GCA_913060465.1 uncultured Cryomorphaceae bacterium
TAGTGCTGTATTCTGCAACAAAAAATCTGGGAGGACATAGCGATGTCATTGCCGGTGCTGCGACCGGAAGTTCTTATTGGATGGGCCGGTTACGCATGGCCCGCACTTTTATTGGTGGCATACTAGGTCCCATGGACAGTTGGCTGTTGTTGCGTTCATTGGAAACTTTCGAACTACGAACCAAAGCTCAGCAAGCAAATACCCACAAAGTAGCAGAGGCCTTAGCTAATCACCCGGCCGTTGAAGCTGTAAAATACCTCGGTAATCTCGAAAAATGGGCGCCTCATATGCTTGAAACCTTCGAATCTGAGTATTCAGGAACGGGTTCAATGATCGCCCTACACATCAAAGGAGGTGAAAAGGAATCCTTTGAAGTCTTGGACCACCTGAAGGTGTTTAAATTAGGCGTAAGTCTTGGCAGTACCGAGAGTTTAGCAGAACACCCGTATAGCATGACCCACGCCAAAGTGGACGACGAACTCAAGCCAAAAATTGGCATCACAGAAAATTTAATTCGACTAAGCATAGGCGTTGAAGATGCCGAGGACTTGATCCAAGATCTTCATGCCGCCCTTAACCGTATCATTTAATACTTTAGCAACCTAAACAAACAGCAAAATGGACCAAAGCACCACCCTCCCAAAACAGTACGCTGATGCCCAAGATTTCCTCGAATTATGGGGAACAGATCACGTTGAGATGTATGTGGGAAATGCCAAGCAGAGTGCCTATTACTTTAAAACGGCTTTCGGATTCCAAGAAGTAGCCTATGCCGGACTAGAAACCGGAGTGCAAGACCGTACCTCGTACGTGCTTCAACAAGATAAGATTCGATTGGTCATCACCTCTTCGATGGTAAAGGACAGCGACATTAATAGACACCTGAATGAACATGGTGACGGGGTGAAATTTGTGGCACTATGGGTACCGAATGCTACCAAAGCTTTTGAGGAAACCACCAAAAGAGGTGCGAAGCCTTATCAAGAACCGACAGTCCATGAAGATGCCAACGGCAAAGTAGTGACCTCGGGAATCTATACCTACGGAGAAACTGTACACATGTTCGTTGAACGAAATGACTACGACGGGCCTTTCCTTCCTGGCTATGTAGCGCGGGCACCGAAATACCAACCGAAGGATGTAGGGTTAAAATTCATTGACCACATGGTTGGAAATGTGGATTGGGGACAGATGAACACTTGGGTGAAGTTTTACGCTGAAGTGATGGGCTTCTCCCAGATTATATCTTTCGATGATAAGGATATTTCTACGGAATACACCGCATTGATGTCGAAGGTAATGTCCAACGGGAACGGCCGCATTAAGTTCCCTATCAATGAACCTGCCGAAGGTAAAAAGCGCTCTCAAATTGAGGAGTACATTAACTTCTACAATGGCGCGGGCGTTCAACACTTGGCCCTTGCTACCGATAACATCATCTACACCATTCACGAATTGCGTGAGCGCGGCGTAGAATTCCTTGATGTGCCGGATACGTACTACGATGATTTACAAGAGCGCGTAGGTGCTATCGATGAGGACATCGAGGTACTCAAGCGATATAAAATTTTGGTCGACCGTGATGATGAGGGGTATTTGCTCCAATTGTTCACGAAACCGCTCATGGACCGACCTACCGTATTCATTGAAATCATCCAGCGCAAAGGAGCGACAAGCTTTGGGAAAGGAAACTTTAAAGCTTTGTTTGAAGCCATTGAGCGCGAACAAGAAAACAGAGGAACCCTTTAATACGATAACAGAACGAACCTATTATGACTCAAAATCTTGCGAACGACCCGTCAAGAAAATCTTGGATTCCTGTCCCAGAAAACAGTGATTTCCCTATTCAAAACCTGCCTTTTGGTGTGTTCATCCCTGAGGACGATATCATCACTACGGGTACACGTATTGGCGACACCGCGATCGACTTAAGTGTATTACAACAATTGGGGTATTTCAAAGGAATTGACCTTCCGGACGATGTCTTTTTGCAGGATACATTGAATGACTTCATTGCGCTTGGACGCTCTACTTGGCGCAAGGTTCGCAACAGATTAGCTGAACTTTTTGACGAGAGCAATACCGAGCTAAAGGAAAATGTCGACCACCAAAACAAGGCATTATTCCCGGTTGATCACGTTCAAATGCTCATGCCCGTTTTCATCCAAGACTACACGGATTTTTACAGCTCCATTGAGCATGCTACAAACGTTGGTAAGATGTTCCGCGATCCGGATAATGCACTTTTACCTAACTGGAAACACATCCCGGTCGGCTACCATGGCCGCAGCTCTTCCATTGTGATTAGCGGAGAGCCGTTGCACCGTCCGAAAGGTCAACGCATGGCACCCGGTGCCGATGCACCTACTTTTGGTCCATCCGTTCGTATGGATTTCGAGTTGGAAATGGCATTCATCACTGGTGAAGGGAAGCCTTTGGGCCACCGCATCAAAGCAGACGAGGCAGAGGATTACATCTTTGGGATGGTGTTGTTTAATGATTGGAGTGCACGTGATATCCAAAAGTGGGAGTATGTGCCATTAGGTCCGTTTTTGGGTAAAAACTTTGGCTCAAGCATAAGCCCTTGGGTAGTAACCATGGATGCCTTGGAACCGTTCAAGGTGGAAGGACCCAAGCAAGACCCGCCCGTATTACCTTACCTGCAAACCACTGGCGCCAATAACTATGATATTGCCCTAGAAGTAGGCTTGGCACCGGAAGGCAAGGCCGAAACGGTGATTAGCCGCTCGAACTATAAGTACATGTATTGGAACCAGCGCCAGCAATTGGCCCACCATACTGTTAATGGGTGTAACATCAATGCCGGTGATATGATGGCATCTGGAACCATTTCTGGCCCCACAAAAGACAGTTACGGCTCCATGTTAGAGTTGAGCTGGGCCGGTAAAGAGCCTATTACCTTGGATACTGGCGATACCCGTACCTTTATTGAGGATGGGGATACCATCACCATGCGTGGACATTGCCAGAACGGTGCGGTTCGCATCGGTTTTGGTGAAGTGAGCACTAAGCTCTTGCCTGCCATCGAAGACTAACACAGAATAAAAGAACCTATGTCAGCAACAAATTACATCTCCAAAGTGGTGCCCAATGCAGCGGCTGCCATTGAGGGATTGGAAAATGACATGACCGTAATGTTCGGCGGATTTGGGCTTTGTGGAATTCCTGAAAATTCCATCGCTGCAATCCGCGACAAAGGCATTACAGGCATTACTTGTATTTCCAACAACGCCGGGGTAGACGATTTCGGTTTAGGACTATTGCTTCAAACCCGTCAGATTAAGAAGATGATTGCCTCTTATGTAGGCGAAAACGATGAATTTGAGCGCCAGATGTTGAGTGGTGAACTTGATGTTGAGCTTATTCCTCAGGGAACCTTGGCAGAGCGTTGTCGCGCTGCTGGAGCTGGTGTACCCGCCTTCTATACGCCGGCCGGCTATGGTACGGAGGTAGCTGAAGGAAAGGAAGTCCGAGTGTTTAATGGCAAGCCTCACATTTTAGAGCATGCCTTCGATGCGCCTTTTGCCTTCGTGAAAGCCTGGAAAGGCGACAAGGCTGGTAATCTGATTTTCAAGGGTACCGCGCGCAACTTTAACCCCATGATGGCCATGGCAGGTAAAATCACCGTGGCTGAGGTGGAAGAGTTGGTTGAAGTTGGTGAACTCGATCCAAATAGCATTCACATTCCAGGGATTTTCGTGCAACGAATTTTCCAAGGCGTGGATTACGAGAAGCGAATTGAACAACGCACCGTACGTGCAAAAAGCGAATAATTATGGGATTGAGTAAAGATCAAATTGCACAGCGCATTGCCCAAGAACTTCGCGACGGTTGGTACGTAAATCTTGGGATAGGTATTCCAACCTTGGTGGCCAATCATATTCCCACAGGCATCAATGTAGAATTTCAGAGTGAGAACGGTATTTTGGGTATGGGCCCCTTCCCTTTTGAAGGCGAAGAAGATGCCGACCTAATCAACGCTGGAAAGCAAACCATCACGGCCATGCCGGGTGCAAGCTTCTTTTCTAGTGAACTAAGCTTCGCCATGATTCGTGGGCAGCACGTGCAACTCACTGTTTTGGGCGCTATGGAGGTCAGTGATAATGGAGATATTGCCAATTGGAAAATTCCAGGTCGAATGGTCAAAGGCATGGGCGGTGCCATGGATCTCGTAGCTTCGGCTGAGAATATCATTGTGGCCATGCAGCATACAAACCGTGCCGGAGAAAGCAAGCTCTTGGCAAAGTGTTCACTTCCGCTCACGGGGGTGAAATGTGTGAAGAAAATTGTCACAGATTTAGCTGTTTTGGAAGTGGATCCTGAGCGCGGCTTCATCCTTTTAGAACGCGCACCAGGAGTAACCGTTGAGGAAATTCAGTCCAAAACAGCCGGTCGTCTGGTGGTAGAAGGCGAAGTGCCTGAAATGGAGTTTTAATTAACTAAAAAAAGGCGCCCCGGTAAGGGCGCCTTTCTCTTTTGCACCGGAACAAATCAGACAAAACCGGTTACAATTACCATGCGGTTTAGGCCTGGCGGTCTTTGAGTTAGATTAGGTTCATCTAAGGTAGGGAGGTACTTTCCCAAGGGCTGTGATATTTATCATAAGTGCAAAAAAAAGCGCCCTTGGGCGCTTTTTCTAAAGTTCAAAAGATTGTACCAATTGCCACAAGGCGAGGTAGGCATTTCGGGCTTGGAACAAGGCCGAAGTTTTACCGTTTTGAGCATTGAGCAATGCCAGTTGGGCTTCGCGTAGTTGCAGGTAACTGAGCTGGCCCATATCGTAGCGTTCCTTAGTCTTATCAAAATTTTGCTGCGCTACAGCAACACTTTTCTTCTCGAGCTCGTATTTCGCACGGGCATTCATGTACACCTCCGCAGCGTTGATCACTGCAGCTTGAATGGTTTCTTGAGTTTTGATGCGTTGGCGTTGTGCAATTTCTACATCCAGTGCTGCGTTTTGGCGTTGGGTTCTGCTTCGACCGCCTCCAAAAAGATCATAGGTCAAAGACACCCCAGCGTTCAAACCCGTTTGCTGTGAAGACGTCAAAAATCCCGCTTCTGCTTGACTTTGGTTCAGGCCATAGCTCACTTGCGCGCTTAGCGACGGGAACAATGTACTCTGCGCCAATTTTTGCTGCATGATGGCCGTTTCTTCAGAGATTCTTGCCATTTGAAGCGTCGGATTGTTCTCAAAAGCAGCATTAATCAAAGACATAAGGTCGTCCACCGCTGAGAATTCGTCGTTAACCACCGGTGCTAATTCAAAGCTGCCCTCAATACCAACAAAGGTTTTAAAGAGGGTCTTTGCATTGAGCAGCTGCGTGCGCGCATCCATCAAAGTGATTTTATCTCGGTTCAGATCAACCTCAGCCGCAAGCAATTCAGTAGTATTGGATCCGCCCAATTCCTTTTTCAACTCCGCGCGCGCATAGCGGTCTGCACTGATTGCCACGTTCGTCTCTGCCGTTTGAACGGTTTCGCCGAGCAATACAATAGCGAAGTATTGACTCTGAGTCTGAACGATGGTTGAATTTAATTGCTGGAGTTCAGCAACGTCCGCCATTTGTGATGCAGATTTCAAGATGCTGTAGGTACGCTGAAGGGCACCACCGGCGAAGAGCACTTGGCTCAATCCTAAAGAAGCATTTTGCCCCGCACTTTGTGCGCCCGATACGTTTTGGGTTTGACCCGTGGCAAACTCCAAATCAGAGTTTTGATTGCTGTAGTTTGTACCAGCGGTGGCGCGAAGTGTAGGTAGCGCACCAGCATTTCCTAGGGTAGCACTGTTTTCTGCTTTGTCCGATTGCACTTTCGCAATAAACAGATCATGGTTGTTCTCTAGCGCCAGGGCAACAGCCTGATCCAGGTCTATTATTACTGGCTTAGATTCCTGCGCCCATACATTTGACGCAAGTAATAGGGTGGCGATGGCCAATAGGATGCTATTTTTCATCGTTCTCGTGTTTATGCATTTCATTAAAGTAGGCCTCACCATTCATTTCTTTAATCGCTGGCTCTACAGATTCGCGGCTCGGGCGTTCGAGTGTGCGTAAGTGTACGATGTTGACACGGGCGTCGTTCACAAGGGCCATGAGCGAAGGAAGTACCACCAGGGTAAGCATGGTCGCAAAACCAATACCGTAGGCGATGGATACCGCCATTGGAATGAGGAATTGAGCCTGGAAAGATGTTTCAAAAATCAATGGAGCCAAACCTGCTACGGTGGTAATGGTCGTGAGGAAAATGGCACGGAATCGGCTTAAACCGGCATTGTAAATAGCATCGTACACGGGCTGACCTGATTTCACATTAGCGTTGTATTTGCTTACCAAAACAAGCGAATCGTTCACGATAATTCCAATCAAGGCAACAACGCCGAGGAAACTCAAAATAGACATTGGCATACCGTGCAACCAGTGTCCCCATGCCACCCCTGTCATACTCAGCGGGATGAGAAGCATGATCACAATGGTTTGCACCAAAGAGCGGAATGTGAAGGTGATCGTCAAGATGATCAAGAACAGGATGATCGGCATCACCGTTTTCGAACTTTCTTGCGTCTTCATACTCTGCTTTTGCTGTCCCTCATAGCGTGCGCTAACGGAAGGGTATTGCGCAAATATGGCCGGCAGAATGTCGGTTTGAATTTGCGAAAGAAGTGCAGGTGCCGATCCGTTTGGGCTCGCCAAATCACTTTCCACACGGAACTCACGTTGTCCGTCGAGGTGGTTGATGTTTACTGTACCACGCTCAATAGTATAGGTGGCCAATTCCCTTAGCGGAATAGCCCCTTGCGGAGTTGTGATCAAGAGTTCCTCAAGGTCCCAAACTTCGCGTCGGTCTTTTTCATCTAATCGGACCCAAACCTTCACCTCGTCCTCGCCGCGTTGCAAACGTTGAACCTGCGCACCAAAGAAATTCTCGCGAACTTGGGTCATGATACTCCCTGGCGTAAGGCCGAGGAATCTCGCTTTGTCCGTGAGGTGCAAGGTGATTTCACGTATTCCTTTTTGATCGTTGTCTACGACATCCGTCAACTCCTCCATGCCTTTGAGCTTGGACTTCAAAATCTCTTTCGCTGCGCGCAGCTCCTCAAGATCATAGCTAACCAAACTCACGGAGATGGGCTTACCAAAGGCCTGTGCCCCACCGAAGCTCACGTTATCTGCCCCAGGAATTTCACCCGCGGCCTTGCGGATATCATTTTGGATGAGGAACGACGGCGTGAGTCGGGTTTCGGAATCAAGCAGAATAACGTTCAAGCGTGCTTTGGAAGTCGATGGGCCAATGTTCTTTTGAATAGCCACAACCACATCCAGACTATCATCGCGCTCCGCTTTGTATTGGTTGTTCACCTCCCACACTTTATTCTCGATATGGTCGATCCATTGTTGGGTAACGGCTTCATTGGTTCCTGCAGGCATATCGAGGCTAATATCCAAGTTATCGCGTTCAATGAACGGGAAGAATTGGCTTCGAATAATGCCTCCGCCGATGGCCCCAAAAGTGACCAACATCAAGGCGATGAATAGGGAGATGGTGACCAATTTATTTTGCAGCGACCACTTTAGGAAAGGCGCATATACCTTGTCGCGGAATTTAAACAATACTCCCGTTGCGGCACTTTGTACAGGATTCATTTTCGCCTTGCGATCGAGTTTGCTGTGGCTCAAATGTGCAGGCAAGAACAAAAGTCCTTCGATCAAGGAGACGGCCAGGGTTGCAATAACAATGAAGGACATCTCCGAGAAGAAATCTCCAGCTCGACCGTCCAAGAAGAAGAAGCTTGAGAATGCAATGATGGTGGTAAGTACCGCACTGACTACCGATGGAATAACCTCAATAGTTCCATCTAGTGCCGCACGAAGCAATGGTTTTCCTTCCTCAAAATGGGCATAGATGTTCTCGGCAATGACGATCCCATCATCTACCAAGATCCCAATAACGACAATCATCCCAAATAGGGAGATTACGTTGATGGTGATGCCAAAATAGTTGGCCAAGATGAACATACCCGCGAAGGATACCGGAATACCGATGGCCACCCAGAACGCTAAACGCATGTTCAAGAACAGGGTCAACAGGATCAATACCAAAACGAACCCTAAAAGCCCGTTTTCGAAGAGCAGGTCTTTACGTTGTTGCAAGGTCACAGAGAAATCTCGGATGACATCGAGCTGCATGTTGGTGGTCTTCGCGTTGTATTCCTCAATAAATTCATTGAGGTATTCACAAGTGGCCAAGAGGTCCTCTTGGTCGGTGTTGTTCACGGTGATTTCGACCGATGGAATGCTGTTGAAAGAGGCACGAGTTGGGTTATCTGCCCAGCGATCACGAACCTCGCCCAAATCCTTCAATCGAACGATCTGGCCCGTCGGACTCGTGTAGACTATGATGTTTTGCAGTTCTTGCGCGTCGTAGTTTTTATTGCGCGAACGAATGAGCATTTCCTCGCGCGTTCCTTTGATGGTACCCCCGGTAATATCGAGGTTGGTCGTACGCAGCGCATTTGCGATTTGCGTCAAGGTGAGATTGTATTTACGTAAGGTATTCTTGTCCAACGCTATTTCAATCTCCTCTTCTGGGAACCCGCCCAAAGTAACTTTGGAGATGCCGTCTTTAAGGCGGAGGTCACGCTCTAATCGGCGTGCTTCCTGCTTCAAACTCACAAGATCCACTCCCTCGCCAGATAGTGCCATACTCATGGCCAAGGTGAGATTTTCTTGCTTAGACACACGAACCGGCTCTAGCCCAGTTGGAAAGGAAGGAACGCGTTCAACGGCATTCTTGACATCTTCTAAAACGAGGTCTGCATCATATCCCTTAAACACTTCAACGCGAATGGTCGCGGCATTTTCACTAGAAACAGAGGTGTACTGTTCTACCCCAGTCAAGCCTTTGAGGTTTTGCTCAATCTTGTTTACAACACCTTCCTCTATTTCCTCTGGAGACGCCCCAGGGTAGACCGCCGTGATGGTAATCAAGCGCGATTCAACCAACGGGAAGAAGGTCGTGTTCAAGCTAGAATAGCTAATCCAGCCAAAGAAGAAAAACCCGATTAGAAGGGTATCGACTCCGACAGGATACTTAATAAAGAATTCTATCAGTCGTTTCATCTTTTACTGTCGATTGCGTTTACGATGGTTCCAGCCGCTGCCTTCAAGGTTGGTGAATCGACCATCTTAGTCCCTTCTTCAACACCGGTTATAATGATGGAGTCGTCTAGCCATTCCACCACGTGAACCTGCTTCTTTTGGAGAACGCTGTCGCGCTCCACTGTGTATACATATTCGTTATCGAAAACCACGTACGCTGGAACCTGCATGGCGTTTTCCACGGCAAGCCCTTCAATGGTTCCAGTGAGGTACATTCCCTCGCGCAATTCCTTGCCACGTACGGTGGCAATAACGTTAATGCTTTGACTTGCGCCGTCCACAATAGGACTGATGCGATCAATGCGTCCGGTCCAATTCCCCTCGATATCCGGGCTAGTAAAATGAACCGATTGGCCCACGGTCAAGTCGTCCGCATAGGCCAAGGTCACTGCACTTTTTACCTCATACGCGCCCGTGCCCACAAATGTTCCCAGAGCACGTCCCGGGCTGACCAGGTTTCCACGTTTCACATTTGCCGCGGCAACCACACCACTGAAAGGTGCGCGAATGCTAAATTTCTCCAAGCGCTCCTCTGCACTTTTTACTTGGTAGTAAGAACTCTGGATGCCTCGTGCAATCAAGAACTTTTCCAAAGTACCCGTTGCCTCCGGAAGCTGTGGAAGCGGCTTTGAAAGACTCAACGCATTCAAGTAAGATTCGAAAGCTTCGTAAGCATCAGTGTAATCCATCTTGATGTCTGGAAGAATGCCAACGATGCTATTGATAAAGTTGCCTTTCAAACTCATAACATTGGCTTTCGCCTCTGCATTGTCGAGCTGTATCATCACCTCGCCTTTACTAAAGGAAACTCCCTCTAGGAACGGTCGGTCACCCCCTACGAAAGAACCGCTCACTTCGGCGAGCAAGTCTACCCGGTTCTCAGCATTCAGTTTCCCGTACAGTTCTAACGGAAGCGCCACGGTTTGGGGCGTAAAAGTGAAGGTATTGACTACAGGCGCAGTCTTGCTCTCCTTTATCTCAGCCTTGGTCGCCATGCCGGATAAGGTTTTCTTTACGAAGACACCCACCACTAGGATGAGGACCGCGATGATGATGTTGCGAATGACTTTAATGTTCATGATTCACTCAGGTTATTGATAATTCTTTTTAATGTTTTCTCTGTAACTGCGCGTTCCTCTTCCGTACAACCGTCAAAGGCTCGCTCAATGACTTGGTAGGCGCATTGGCCGATGACTTTGAAGAGTTCGAAACCCGCCTCTGTCATTTCTATAAGGTTCTCCCGCTTACTTTCAGGATTTGCACGGCAACGAATCCAGCCATGATTTTCTATATCCTTGACTATTCTGCTGACCCGGTGACGGTCAAAATCGAGCATTTCTACCACCTCCCGCTGAACCACAGGCTTAGGATGGTTCACGGCCATATATCCCAAAACCGGGATGAAGGTCGAACTGATTTCATACCCACGCTTGACCAATTCAGCACTTACTGCATCACGAATAAAGCGATGGGAGCGGCCGGTCAAATAACCAATGCTGTGGGTGATATCTGTAGGTTCGAGAATCAAGGAATTCAAATTTGTTGCATAGTTACAACAATTCGAAGACATCTTTAGTTCCCGCCATGTTAAAAATGCACCTGAGGTGATGAAAATAATTTGATACCGAAACGAGTATTGTGGCGCACTTTGAGTTGAGATGAAGAACTTCAACTCTTCATCTATTAGATAAAATAAGTAATCACTTACTCATTTATAAGAACTTCGCGTAACCCTGCAATGAGTAATTCTCCCTGGTCTTTTTGGCCAGAATGCGCCAATAGAAGGGCACGATCGAGCGTGGAAATGAGTACGCGAGATACGGCACCCGCGTTGGCGTGGCCTATTTCACCAACAGCCCAGCTCAAGCGCTCCACGATAAAACCGTCCTCGACAAAAAAACTTGGATCTTCATTTGCAATTCGAATGGACGCAAGCCATGGTATAAACGTCGTAGGATCCGATAAATACTGGTCATACAACCCAAGATAGTCGCGAATGATGTGTTCAGGGTTGGGATCATTTAGTGCGGCATAAGCAAGTCCGGCTCGACACGTGTTCCCGTGCTTCACCACTGCACTTGCAAGCGCTTTCTTGCTCCCAAAGTGACGGAAAATCAATGCTTCGCTGGTACCTGCTAAACGACCAATCTTGGCAGTTGAAGCAGCCGCATAGCCCAAATCACAAAAGATCTTTTGAGCGCTTTTTAAGAGTATTTGTTGCTTTTCCGTCATTGTAAGTGTTCACTCACAATGCTACGATAAAATATCAAATGATTTTAATGCGCTTGCAACCAGTTATCACCAGTGCCGACCTCAGCGACCATTGGAACCGCTAGATCAACCGCTGCCTCCATCTTTTCTACGACCAAAGACTTCAGTGCTTCAAGTTCATCTTGTACAGCATCAAACACCAATTCATCGTGCACCTGCAACAACATTCTAGATTTCATATTCGCAGCACGCATGGCTCGGTCAACCTCAATCATAGCGAGCTTAATGATATCGGCAGCTGATCCTTGAATAGGGGCATTTACTGCATTACGCTCACTGTGACCGCGGACCACCGCATTTCTACTATCAATATCTTTCAGGTAGCGGCGACGACCCGTGATGGTTTCTACATAACCATGCTCACGCGCGAAAGCGACCTGATCGTCCATGTATTTCTTAATGCCTGGGTACGTACGGAAATATCCGTCGATAGCAGCCTTTGCCTCTTTTCGGCTCATATCTGTCTGCTGGCTCAAACCAAAAGCACTGACGCCATAAACAATACCAAAGTTCACCGTTTTGGCGTTCGAACGTTGCTCTCGGGTAACCTCCTCCGGTGCCACTTCAAAAACCTTAGCCGCTGTAGCACGGTGGATATCTTCCCCGTTTTGGAAGGCTTGGATCATAGCTTCATCTTTTGCCAACGCAGCTATAACACGAAGTTCGATCTGGCTGTAATCCGCAGCCATGAGTACGTGGTTTTCATCGGCCGGCACAAACATGGCGCGAACCTTGCGGCCATTTTCTGTTCGGATCGGGATGTTTTGAAGGTTCGGGTTGGTAGAAGAAAGACGTCCGGTGGCCGCAACGGTTTGATTGAAGCTAGTGTGTATACGCCCTGTTTTGCCGTGGACTAGCTCTGGCAGTGCATCCACGTAAGTGCTTTTGAGTTTTTTCAACTCGCGGTAATCCAAAATCTTGTTGATGATAGGATGCGTTTTCTTTAGCCCTTCAAGAATCGCTTCGGAGGTCGCGTATTGACCCGTTTTCGTCTTTTTGGGTTTGTCCATGAGTTTGAGTTCATCGAAAAGCACCTCGCCTAATTGGCGCGGAGAACCCACATTAAATGGTCTTCCAGCGATCTCAACAATTTCTGCTTCGAGCTGGTCGATGAGTGTGCCCAATTCCTCACTGTAACTATTCAAAGACGGAACGTCTACGGCAATCCCCTCGCGCTCCATACGGGCCAAGACATGGACTAAGGGCATCTCAATGTTGCGGAATACACTTTCAACGCCTGTTTCGTGCAGCATCGGCTCAAACAAAGCTTTTAACTGTAGGGTAATGTCCGCATCTTCGGCCGCATAATCTAAAATTTCAGCAGGCGACAGGTCCCGCATGTTCTTTTGATTCTTTCCCTTGCCTATAAGCGATTCGATGGAAATGCACTGGTAGTTCAAATAGGTTTCCGCAAGGATGTCCATGCCGTGGCGCATGTCCGGCTGGATCAAATAATGAGCGATCATGGTGTCGAAAATTGGACCCGCGACTTCAACGCCGTAGTTCATCAAAACGCTGATATCATATTTGATGTTTTGTCCAATTTTTTCAATGCCCGTATGCGTCCAAAATGGTGCAAAAGCGTTGATCATCTCCTCAGCCGCCGCGCGGTCCTCGGGAACCGCCACGTAGTAGGCCTTACCCTTGTCATAAGAGAAACTCATTCCTACAATTTCCGCATCCAATACATCCAGCGATGTGGTTTCTGTATCGAAAGCAACGGAAGATTTTTCAGAAAGTAAGGCGGCTAATTGACGGGCCTCCGGGAGTGTTTCTACCAGCTGGTAGAGGTGGTCTGTCGTTGCAACCGAATCCCGGCTCGAAAGGCTGACTGTTGCCTCGGGAGTTGGGGAATCATCTCCACCAAAAAGACTCATTTGGTCGTTCGAGGTAAGATTCACCTTCGTGCTTGCCGCCTTAGGCGCAGCCGGTGCATCATCGCTAGATTCATTTTGCCCTAAACCTAATCGGCGTCCCAACGTGCGGAACTCAAGCTCCTCAAAAATGCCCAAAAGTGCATCTTGATCCCAAGGGTCACGGGTTAATGTGTGGGGTGCAAGATCAATGGGAACATCAACAATAATACGGGCCAATTTCTTCGACAACACCCCAAGCTCCGCATTATCACGAATCTTCTCGCCTAACTTTCCTTTGATCTCATCCGCATGCGCGAGTGTTTCCTCAAGCGACCCGTACTGTGCAAGCAATTTCTGAGCGGTCTTGGCCCCGACACCCGGCAATCCAGGAATATTGTCGACGCTATCCCCCATCATTCCAAGGTAGTCGATGACCTGCTCTACTCGGCTCAAACCGAACTTTTCACAAACCTCAGCCTCGCCCCAAACCTCTGGAGGATTGCCGCCTCGACCGGGTCGGTACATAAAAATGTTTGGGCTCACGAGCTGACCGAAATCCTTATCGGGGGTCATCATGTAGGTCGTAAATCCTTCTTGCTCCGCCTTCTTCGCCAAGGTGCCTATGACATCGTCTGCCTCAAAACCCGGCACACCAAGCGCAGGGATATTAAAGGCTTCTAGAATTTTATGGATGTAGGGTACTGCAATCTTGATCGCTTCAGGCGTAGCATCGCGGTTCGCCTTGTACTCTGGGAAGATTTCGTGGCGCTCCGTGGGCTGCGGTAGATCGAAACACACAGCAATGTGCGTAGGGTTTTCCTTGGACAACAAATCCAGCAAGGCCGTTGTAAACCCATAGATGGCGCTCGTATCCATGCCCCCAGAAGTAATGCGTGGGTTTTTCGCGAAAGCGAAGTAGGCACGGAAAATCAATGCATAGGCATCGAGCAAAAAGAGTTTTTTATCGTGATCCGGGGTTTCTTGGCCCATATATTGCTAGTTAGAATTGTCAGAAATTTAAAGCAGGTAAGTTAGGGACTTCGTATCAATTACCCATTTTTGTAGCCTAAAACAATCGGGCCAAAATGGCGTTGTTCCTAAGCATACATACAGATATAATGATCTTCCGCATACTCTTTACTTTGGGTATGGTTCTCGCCATAGACCTTTACGCCTACCAAGCCTTCCGCACCGTTTTTAAAAGTCCCGCAACACCCTGGATTTACTGGGGCATCACAGCCGCCTATGTAGCACTGAGCCTTGTGGTTACTGCCATGATGATGAACGGCAAAGTAGATTATAAGGTGGGCAGCATTCTTTTCGGTGCCTCCATTTTACTTGCTGTCCCTAAGCTAATCGCCATCATCCCTCTTCTTCTCGAAGATATCACGCGAATTATTCAATATGCGGTCCGATTATTCACTGTGCAGCCCGCAATACTCCCCGAACGCAGAGCCTTCATTTCAAAGATCGCTCTAGGGCTTGCAGCCGTTCCCTTCTTGGGAATCCTAGACGGCATTTGGAAGGGTCGTTACCGCTACCGCGTTATCAGCCACACCCTTGAATACGAAGATTTACCAGACGCTTTCGACGGTTTCACCATTGCACAGATTTCAGACATCCACAGCGGCTCATTCGACAACCAAGAAAAGGTGCAATATGGGGTGGATATGGTTACTGAACTCGGCGCAGATGCCGTGGTGTTTACAGGCGATATGGTTAACAACATCGCTGATGAAGCAGAGCCATGGATCCCAACCTTCCAACGATTGAAAGGAAAATTGGGCATCTTCTCTATTCTTGGAAACCACGACTACGGCGATTATTGGAAGTTTCCTTCTCCTGAAGCCAAGGTGGCAAACCTGGACCGACTCAAGGAGATTCACAAGGAGATGGGCATGGACCTTCTGTTGAATGAAAGCCGCTACTTCGAGCGCAACGGACAGCGTATTTACCTCGCAGGTGTCGAGAACTGGGGGCTACCTCCTTTTCCTCCTTATGGGGATTTGGATAAAGCACTGGAACAGATTCCGGAAGATGCGTTCACCGTATTGCTAAGCCACGACCCAAGCCACTTTGATGCGAAGGTCAAGCAACACCCGAACAAGGTGCACCTCACCTTAAGTGGCCATACCCACGGCATGCAGTTTGGTATTGAAATTCCTGGATGGATCAAATGGTCTCCGGTGAAATTCAAATACCCAAAATGGGCGGGTGTGTACCGCGAAGAAGATGGTAAAGTCTTACACGTGAACCGTGGCTTTGGCTATTTAGCCTTCCCAGGTCGCGTTGGAATGTGGCCTGAAATCACCCACATTACGCTCAAAAAGAAATTGGCTTAATCCTGCTTTTGGTAGAGTCGCGACATAAAATAAATGTGCGGCAGACTTAAGGCGCTGAGGAAAATCAAGAAGTAACTACTCCATTGGGAGAGGGAGTTACGGTCAAATTGGAAAATCACCAGGAATAAGGCAATTGCACCTAGCGTGAACGGCAATGCCTTCATGAACATTTGAACATGGGACCAGCGGTGTGCCTTCTTCAAATGATCCCACCCCGAAGTGCTGTGTTGCAAAATAAAATACGTACCGAAGGCGACGGCTAAGGATTGTTCGCCAAGCAGCACCAAGGTCAGAATAGAAACCAACCATGGTAAAGACCCAAACCAAAGCCCCCCGACAATTCCAACAGCTGCAGCCGAGCGATAAAACGTTGTACTGAAGTCAGCGGAAATGGCAACTTCCTGAATGCCCATTGAGGCGAGAACAATATTCACCTCTGACATATGGGGCAAAAGCAATAGCGCGAAAAGAATAATGCCCCAGGTAATAGACAGCACAGGACTAGGTAAGTTCCACTCCCGCATATCTGTTTCTCCAAAATGCCAAGCACTGTATAAAACGAACGCTAACAAACCTGCTATAGGACTTGCCGCCCAAAACAGTAATACAAGTGCCATGATGCCACTGTAGCGTAAAATAAACTTTGGAAGTCGCATACCATTGGCATGCCCATAACCGTCGAGCGCGCCATGAGGTATACCCACCAAAAACAGCATGAAAAGCAAAATACCCAATGAAATCGCCGAAGCCCATTGAGGAATAACGACTTGTAACCCAAAGGCGACTACCACAAATGCAATAGGCGCCCACCGCGCCGGCCTAGATTTCAAAAACGCGAAAAAGGAAGCCACCACTGCCCAAAGGAACTTCATGATGGGTAAACCCGAAAACATTCCTATTTCCCATCGCAACGAACTCTTTTCATCTAGGAAATCATAAATCCCTTCATGACTTTGATTCGTGAAGAGCTTTACAAATATCTCTTTTCCCCAATGCGGCTTCGTTTTAAGAATGTGTAATAAAAGGTGATCGTAGAAATAATGTCGACCTATTCCTGTACGCGGCCAACTCCACATAGAACGTGTGTTCGCCTTGATTTCATTGTTCCATTCGTTCGCAATGGCATATGCCTGGTCAAACATGTGCTTAAACCCATAGCCTGTGGTTGCTTTTATAAGCCCCGCGCGCGTTCCCATGGAAACGACCCTAGAATCTGGAAAATGCTGTTTGGCATGTTGTGACATAGGAATGACGCCACGCTCTTCATGATGAACATCATAAGGCCCGTCCAAAGAGAACAGATAACTTCTCAAATGAGTATGGGCAAGATCTTCAGGCAAAACCTCGGCACCGAACCTCGTGACCTCTACTAAAGCCTCATGCTCAGAAATAGGGAGGATGTACATGAACTGTGTGAAATCATTCTGTGGAATATCAAAATCCATCAATACCATTTCACTCGGATCCCAGTTGGGCCAATCTGTCTTTACACGCCAACCGGTAAAACTCTGTAGAACAAGATCACCTGTAGGCTCATTGATCTCCGGCATTCGACTATCATAAACCTTTGAAGCGACCCAAAACTCATTATCTGAATAAACCGCCACACCCTCTGGTAAGCTTTTGTAGCCTGTGAACCGCGCCCGTATGTTAGTTATGTTGGAGTTCCTAGCCACTAAGTCCTTCGTGTAGCTATAAAGCGCGGTGCTCTCCAGCATGCCATAGCGCTTGCTTTGCATGTGCTCAGTTTCTCCTCCGAAATTCACCTTTCGCCACTCCTTTAATAATAGGGGACCTAAACTTGTCCGGATGGGATCATTTTTATCCGCCCAAAAACAAAATGTTTTATCGTTGCTAAGTTTTGCTTCGGATTCGATAATCAGAACACGCAAATTGGCCAAAACACCTCGCTCTTCTAATGCAAGAAGTAACAAACTGTTGGAGGCACCGAGACCAATTAATGCAATATCGAATTTCATTATAAAATGTACATGTGACCTTTTATATTTACATAAACAAATAATATTCGCTTTTGTTCTAAGACATAGGCTTTTGCACTCTTTTAGCCCCTGAAAGCGTGTTTTTTAAGTATTTATTGAGTGTTAATACTCAATTTTTAATCTGCGCTGAACAATTGCATTAGTTGTAAGTTAAGTGGTAGTTATAACCTTTAATTTTTTAACACCATGTCACTATTTCTAGAGGTAATGAATGTTGATGCTGCAGATCCAGTATCATTTACATTCTTCACTGGCTACATGGCAATGTTTGCCGCGTCAGTATTCTTTTTCTTCGAGCGCAGTCGCGTATCGGATGAATGGAAAACATCGCTTCTTGTTAGTGGTTTGATTACGGGTATTGCAGCCGTACACTACTACTACATGCGCGATTACTATCAAGCAACTGGGGATAACCCAACTGCTTTACGTTACATTGATTGGACGTTGACCGTTCCGTTGATGTGTGTGGAATTCTATTTAATAACCAAGAAAGCGGGTGGTACCATGAACTTGCTATGGAAACTGATCATTGCATCAGTTGCTATGCTTGTTTTGGGTTACATCGGAGAAGCCTTCCACCAAGATGATACATCATCATGGATCTGGGGTGCTCTATCAGGTGCAGCTTACTTCTACATCGTATGGTTGGTTGTTGCTGGTGATGTTGCCAAATTGGCAAACAACGCTGGTGGACAGGTTGCGAAGGCAAACAGTATGTTGGCCAAGTTCGTAATCATTGGTTGGGCTATTTACCCAATCGGCTACATCCTAGGTACTAAAGGTGGTCTTTTCGGATACGATTTCGGAATGGACGCTGGATACATGGACCTATTGTACAACATCGCTGATGCGATTAACAAAATTGGATTTGGTCTTGTAGTGTACTCTTTGGCAATTAGCAAAGACAACGCTGCGGCTTAATCATAGTTTCAGAGTGTTGGTTAGCCCCGCGACAATGTCGCGGGGCTTCCTGTTTTTATACCCCTAGGCAACCCCTGCCTCACATCACTCGTCTATAGGAATGAAGGCTTATCTTTAATGCATCAATTCATTCCCAATGACCACACGAATAAAACTACTCTTCCTCTTCATCCTCCCCCTCTTTGCCTTTGCTCAAAAAACTGGCGCGCATGTATATACCCTCGACCTCGTCAATGTCGTGGATGATCGTGTCCGAGTAACTGTTGACGCTACAAAGATGAATTTCGGTGATTATGTTGCCGGAGTGGAATTCAATTTCCCGGCAACAATCCCGGGAACCTATGCAACCCTAGACTACGGGCGTTTTATCAAGGATTTCAAAGCCTTTGGCGCTGAAGGCAAATCCTTAAAAGTGAAAAAGAAGGGCAATACCTATATAATTAAAGGTGAACCAAAAAAAATCGAATACTGGGTAGACGATTCCTTCGATGCAAAGGTGCGCAAGAACAAAATCTTTGAACCGGCCGGAACAAACAATCAAGAGGGCCGTAACTTCTTGATTAATGCCGCTGGTTATCTAGGATTCTTCAAGGGAGCCGAAGAAATGCCAATCACACTAGAGGTCATCAAGAGCCCAACACTTTATGGCTTAAGTGCCATGGGTGGGTACTCTTACGGCAACACTCAAAATTTCTTTGCCAAGGATTACCACCAACTCTTGGATTGCCCCATCATGTTTGCGAAGCCGGATACAACTTCGTTCAAATTGGGGGAGACGAAAGTGACCATAGGGGTATTCAGCGAAAGCGGAAGAGAATTATCCGCGGACATTTATGATCAAGTAAAATTAAGCATGGGCGCTATTGAGTCCTTCCTGCACGGCGACCTGCCCGTGAAGAACTACGCCTTCCTATTTTACATCAAGGATTACAGTGAATTCCAAGGCCTCGTGGAAGGAACGGAAATAAAAGTTGGAACTATAATCAAAGCCATTAGAGAATTGGCCGGTCAGGGCTTTGGCGCCTTAGAGCACGGAAATAGCTCCGTGTATTATTTGCCCGATTTCGGTAATGATATGGTCCTCGACCAAATGGCCGACGTATGCATCCATGAGTTCTTTCATATCCTTACTCCGCTGGGTTTGCACAGTGAGGAAATCGGGAATTTTAACTACATCGACCCGCAGATGAGTAAACACTTGTGGCTGTATGAAGGCATCACAGAATATTTCGCGGGTATTAGCCAAGTCAAAGGCGGCGTGATCACGCGAGATGAATACATTCGTTCTGTATTGCGTCAAAAAATAGTTACCGCAGATCGTTATCCTACTGAAAAGATGCCGTTCACCGAGATGAGCGAAAACGTCTTGCACAAGCCTTACAAAAAACAATACATGCAGGTTTACCAACGCGGCGCGCTTATGGGAGCATTGCTTGATATCCGTATTATGGAACTCACTCAAGGTGAGAAAGACTTGCTAGATGTTGTCCTTGAACTGCGCGACAATTACGGTCCAGATAAAAGCTTCAAAGACGATGCGTTTATTGAAGAGTTCGTTGCGCTAGTGCATCCAGATTTACAACAATTCTTTGACCACTACGTAAGCGGCACAAAGCCGCTCCCTATCAGTGAGTATTTAGCCAAAGTTGGCGTGCTGTACGACCGTAGTTATGTTGGCCCCTTGGTAGTAGATCCCTTGAAAGATTACGGAATCAAGTACCGTCGTATTCGAGGAACAAACACTTTGGTCGTTAAAAAAATTGGGAAAGAAAATCCCTTAGAATTAGAAGAAGGCGACATCATAGAACTGTATAGTGATGAGCTACAAAATGAATTTGGAGGGCCAGAGGCTGGCACCATCATCGAGCTCAAAATCACTCGTGGCACGAAAAATTTGGTTGTACCCTATGAGGTCACCTATAAAGAAGGAAGCAAAGGACACTTCATGCGGATGAGTCGCGAATCTAGCGCTTCGCAAGAGGAGTTATTGGAATTGTGGTTGACCAATTAATTTATCGGCGTCTCCAAATCTCTTCGAAATAGGTACTGCCCACGTAGTGCTCTAGATAAATAACATCATAGCTCACCACCACATAGTTACGTGAGAAGGAACTGTTCTGGCTGTAAAACTGAATATCACCTTCAACAGTGTCTACCACAAAGGTGCCCTCGTTTATTAACGTGTCGCCATCATCGTACACCCATTGTCCAGCTAAATCTGTACTTGTACTATCCCCGTCCAGCACTAAAAATTCACAACAATTTATAGTTAGATCTGTGATCCCATTGATTGTTCGTGAACTGATTTCCCAACGTCCCATAATACCCAACTCATACAATAGATCCTCTTCGTCAATGGCGGCCCTTTCACATGATGGCAAGAGCAGCACTATAAAGAGTAATACCAAAATTTTCAGCGGATTTTGCATAGTATAAATCTAGGCTACCGGAACTGTGCTACAAAGAGTGAAAGGAAAATTTGGGCAAAAGAAAACCGGCGCCTCTCCAGGCGCCGGTTATATAAGAAACCTACAAGTCGTGATTTCCGTCGTTAACTCAATACAAATGTGCATCAAGTCGCAGGAATGGCCATGCGTCCAAGGTGGACAAAGACCGGACACTATTAAAGTTCTTGCAGATATTGGTCCAGAGATTCCTCTTTATCCAATCCAATTTTCTTCTTTAATCGGTATTTCGCCTTCTCGACAGCCGCAGGACTTACGTTAAGCACCGTAGCGATTTCCTTATTGTTCATCTTCTGACGAACGAGATAACTCAATCGTATCTCACCTTTGGTTAGTTTGGGATGACGTTCCACCAAGGTGTCCGAGAAGGCATCGTGCAAATCGCGGTAGTTGCGCTCAAAATGATCCCAATAGTTTTCACTTTGAAGCTCTCTGTTCAAATCGCGGATTAGGCTTTGTAAGAAGGTTCCCACCTCGTTGGTCTTGCCACGCTCGCTGCGCTCTTTTTGAAGTCGATCGCGGAAGGACTGAAGGAGCTCAATACGCGAGGAAGTCTTAAGTAATTGGAAATTCAATTCATCACTTTTTTGCTTTGCCTTGGCCTCCATCTCCCCCGCTTTGGCAGCCAACAATTCACGCTCAGTCTCCAAAAGTTTAACACGTGTGGCGCGTAGTTTTCTGTCTTGATAAACTGCGACACCAACACCAATCAAAACAAACAGAAGAATAAGCGCTAAGGCCCTAAACCAGCTTCGTTGCCAGATATAGGATTCTACTACCCAAGGCATCGCCATACTCCGCTCAATCTCCCCAACTTCATTGATTAAACGCATCTCTAGGGTATACGACCCAGGCAGTAGGTTGTTGAATGTAAGACTTCTCAAGTTTGAGGTCAACGGCAACCAATCTGAATGTATTCCCTTTACGTAGTATTCAACTTTTTTGCCGGAACGGTCTTGGAGCGACATGATCTCAAAAAAGAATTGGACCGAACGCGTTCCTGGAGAAAGGCGAACCGCTTCCATATCACCAGTTTTGGTTATGGTAAACGGCAAGTCCGTGTTATCAGCCTTGAGGCCAACAATCAAAAGCTCTGAGGACGCAACCTCACGCTGCGCATTGAACTGAACCACCCCGCCGGCACCGCCTATCCATAAAGCATTACCTATAGTTGATAGTGCCTTGCGATTAAACAAGGCCAACTGTGTCTCCGTTAATGTTGCGGCATTCGAAAAGCGCCAACCTTCTTCAGTTTTAACACCTTCGAGCAGTCCATTATTTGTGGTTGCAAAAATTCTTTCGGATTCTACGGTAATTCCGTAAACGGTCAATAACGGAATGTCTAAAATCTGGGTAATCTCACCATCATTCATCTCATACATTCCGCCACCTTCTGTGCCTATTAAAAGTAACCCTGAATCATGCACCGCTAAATCTAGAATGGGATGCTCGAGGGTAAAATGCGAGATCTCCTCACCCCGCACTTGGTATAAACCCATAAATTCTGAGCCTACCCATAAGGCATCACCATCGCGCTCAAGATCCATGATATTGCGACCTACGGCCCATGGTTCCTGCCAAGGCTGAATGAATTTCGTGCCGTCCCAAAGCTGCAACCCTCCGAGCGTACCTACCCAAAGGCTATCTCCATCAGCTTCCGCTAATGACCAAATATTGTTGTTTGTTAGGCCTCTACTAAAATCCGTAAATGCCATGTACCGGTTGAGGATCCTTCCTTCGGAATCCAGTTCCAAAAGACCATCATTAAAAGTTCCTACCCAGAGTGTACCACGGCTTGATGCATGCAAACTCGTAACCACCTTTGGGTAGTCGTATTGTGCATTGTCGAGCATCGCTGTAGGACGCCAAGTACCGCCTTCTAAAGAGTAACGCACTAGCCCGTCTCCATCGAAGCCCACCCAAATATCCGCTCCAAGGCGCTCCATACAGAGTGCACTTTGTATACTGGTGTAGGTGAATGATTCAGGATTTCTAAGCTTTCCTACGGCCTTATCTTCACGCGGCAGAATACTGATTCCGTCGTTAAAAGTGCCTACCCAAAAGTCACTTCCTATGGCTTTGATGGAATAAAATTGGTCCGTAGCAATACCCAATTGCGGATCACGCTTCGTCCAATGTCGCCAAGATCCGTCGCCATTCTGAACATGAATACCATCTCCATCTGTACTTACCCAAATTTCTTGACCGTTGAAAGCTACATCGCGAGGATTGTTTACCGGAGATGGGTACGCGGTAAATTCACCTTGATTCAGCATCCACAATCCATGCTCAGCAATACCGTAAAGAACTTGACCTCCTTGGACATCGACGCTCTTGCTGTAAGATGCAAAATCTGCACTTTGCGCATAGGAATGTACGCGTCCATCTGAATAATCAAAGTAGAGAATATGCTCTCCAGAATTCCCGAGCCAAAGGGTATCGCCTTGCTCAGCAAAATCAAAGACAAACATGAGTTCTTCGGGCGCATAGGCAAAGGATTGGACCTTCCACTCTTCAGCACTCTCATCTAAATAGTATAACCCTTGACCGGCTGTACCCGCCCAAAGGCGACCACGTCCGTCTTCATACAATGCCTGGACACTGAGTCCCTCATCCAAGAGTGGATAGTCATCCATAGAGAGTGGCTGCATGGTTGGGATATCAAAAGCTACGGCACCAAGTTGTTGAACGCCGATCCAAAGTGTTGAATCGCTGCGGACACAAAGGCTTTGAATGTTTCTACTTTTAGCTAGTGCATTAGGCAGGAAATCGATACCGGTTGCATTGCCTTCGTTATAACGAAACAGACCATCTCTCGTACCGATCCAAACGAACCCATAATCGTCCTGAGCAATATCATAAACAGTGGGATGGAGCAACCCTTGTGTGGGACCAATTCTTCGCGCCGTTTGGGCCACAACTGTCAAGCTGGACACACACAGGACAAAAAGCAGTAAAACCTTTCTCATAGCGGGAATTTACAATAAAAAAAGGGACCCCTCGCGGGGTCCCCTATACTTACTAACCAATTGTAAGCATTATTTCAAAGCAACGCGTACAGTTGATTCAGTTGAACCGTTTTGTACACGTACGATGTACATACCGCGTGGCATAGCAGCAACATCAAGACGAGCCTCAGCATCGAAGCTTTGCTCCAATACTTTCGCACCAGTGATGTTGTACATAACTACAGTTGAGCGAGTACCAGTAGTGTTCTCGATGATCAATAGATCAGAAGCTGGGTTTGGCTTCACAGAGAATTCTGCAGCAAACTCCTCAACACCGATACCTGAACAAGGACCACACTCTTCCCAACATTGTACATCCAAAGTAGTATCCGCTTGACCGATCGTGATGAAACGGTTAGTGAATGAACCTGTAGTCAATGTACATACAGAATCTGCAGTTGTTGGATCGAAGTTTTCTTGTACTGCCCAGTTATCAGCAGTGAACTTGAATTCGTAAGAACCTGGCAACAATGAAAGTGTTACGTCGTATACACCGTCACCGTCAGCATCGCTCATCATATTCGCATCACCACTCCATCCGTTCATAGTACCTGAAATGTAGGCAGTAGTGAATGATGGGCTGTTTGAACGGTCAGACTGGAAAGTAACGTTAACCGGAGTTGCAGGAACTGGACAAGTACCGTCAGTAGTACACTCACCGAAACATGTACGGTAGTGGAAATCTGACATCAAGCCCATAGTTGCAGAGTAACCAACCATATCACGGTCACTGTATGTACCCGCAGCACAAGGCTTACCTACGATGTTTTCTTTAGCACCCCACGATGGATCGTTTGCGCTCAAAAATGTAAACATACTGTAGAAACCTGTATCTGCAGGAAGCGTCTTAGAGTATACTGAATCACCGATAGGGTACATTTCGTTTACCCCTGGAGTAGCGAAACCAGTACCACCTGCTAACCATACACCTGTAGTATCAACCGCAGTATACTCCATATTTACTTGGAATGTCATGTACACTTGACCTGGCATTGCAGCACAAGATTCCCAAGCAACACCTGGAAGAATAGTATCGCCATTCAATACCGCGAAACGGTTAGTGTAGATACCAGTAGTTTTAGTACAAGAAGTACCAGAAGTCAAGTTTTCTTGACCTGTCCAACCGTCCAATGTAAACTTGTACTCGATAGAGTCAGCAGAAATTGGAAGAGTTGCCGTCCAAACGCTGTCCCCTTCAGGGTCAGACATTGGGTTACAAGAACCACACCAGCTGTTGTAGTCCCCGTTCACGTATACACCGTTGTAAGAACCAGTGTAACCGCGCATGTCAACGATAAACGTGACATCTTTCTGTGCGAAACCTAGCATAGGCAAGCACAACATCAATAAAGCGTAGATTTTTTTCATGTTAAGCATTTATTTATGGTTAGTAATTATTGAAATACACGTACATAGTCCACCGCCATGAATTGCGGGAAGATGGTGGATGAATTAATTGGTCCCGGCCAATCGCCTTCTACAGCTATGTTAAAGATGAAGAAGTGTTTGTTATGAAACGCTGAGAGCGTTGAGATGTTGAGATTGTGGTAAAGCACATCGTCGACATACCATTTAATGGAGCTTTGATCCCAGATCATAGAGAATACGTGGAATTGGTCCGCAAACTTGCCGTCGGGAAGGGTTTTACTTCCGGTATGGCTTGCCTGACCACCGGCATCCCAGTGCGCCGTTCCATGAACTGTTGCATCGTTGTTGCCGTCCCCACCGATAAGCTCCATGATATCCAACTCACCACATGCAGGCCATCCAACAGTAGTAATGTTGTCTCCAAGCATCCAGAGGGCAGGCCACAAACCTTGTCCAAAAGGCAAACGCGCGCGAATGTCGATACGTCCGTATTTGAACGATTGCTTTCCTTGTGTTGTGAGTCGAGCCGAAGTAAATGGCGCGCCGCCGTAGTTCTCTTGTTTCGCTGTAATGATCAAATAACCATCCGTAACTTCCGCATTGTTTGTGCCTGAGCGGTAGTATTGACTTTCCTCATTTCCCCAGCCAGATGCACCGGTTTCATAGTTCCAATCCGATGTATTGAGCGCCGAACCGTCAAATTCATCATTCCATACCAACGTAAAACCAGGATAGCTCAATGGTGTGGTGTAACCCGAATCCGATTGAGTGAATGAATTATCATCATTCTCTAACGTAATTACGTTGAATGGGTTAGGGATATCCACGTTTTCACCATTCTGATAGCCGATCCAGAAGTTCTCGTTCATCTCAGCTTCGTCATCGCCCAAAATTTCAATTGGAATGAGTGCTGAAGATTCACCTTTCTCGATGGTAATAGAACCCGAAGTAGCTGTAAAGTCTTCGCCTTCTACCGCGGTCAGTTCCGTTGTAGTATAATCAAAACTTAGCGCTCGTGGTGCAGGTTCGCTCAGCAACACCTCGTATTGGTAGGTATAGGTGTCGTCGCCCTCGGCGATAACGACATCACTACCCTCCAGACGGGGATTCTCTGGCGTTTCACACGAGAAAAGTGCTAATGCCAATACTGGAAATAGTATGTAGCTGTTTTTAATCATTATAGTTCGCTGTACAAAGTGAAGCGCCACAATAGTGAAGTACAGTTACACTGAATCTCCATGTAACGAGCGGTACCATCGTCGGTCATGCTAAGGATGTCGTAAGTGATGCTTCCCACTGGAGAACTTACCTCACCCGCGTTGGCTGCCTTTGGCAAACCGATGAAACCTCCTAAGCCAGTTACTTTAATCTGATCTTCGCCGTTAGGACCTGCTGCAGGCAAGATTTCAAACTGGTGTGTTCCACTTGCCCAAGCTGCTTTAGGACCTGTAAGCACTGATTCTGGCTGACATCCGTCTGTTGCAACGCCCATGTAGGTTTCTGCCCAGATATCGCCTTGTGTATCGTAGATCATATCGCCATCAGAGTTGAACGTCCATTCGTCGTCGTAGGCACATGGACGGTCAGTAGCCGCTGTATTGCCGATAGCCCACCAAGTCGTTGATGCATCTGGTGGACCCACCCACAATGAACCCGCTTGTGGAGCGAGCTTCCATGTACGGTCGGTACAATCGGTCATGAATTCAGCAGCACCAGCACAAACGAAGTCTGCATCCTTGAAGATTTCAACTTGACCTTCAGCAGTCGCATGACCGCCTTGATTCACTACGGTGTGCTTGATATCGTATACCCCCATTTTAGGGATGAATACTTCTGCCACCTCACCTTCGTAGGTGCCTACACCATCCACTTCCCACTGGTAAAGGAATGGATCTCCACCGCTTTGAGTGGTGAGCTCGATGGTGTTTGAATCGATGTACGTCATTGAGTAATCTGCTGTTGGCAGAGCGCCCAATTCCGTTTTTCCTGGTACTGTTGGCTCACATGCTACGAGTGCAGCGGTTGCAGCCAGAACTGAAAATAGTTTGAATGCTTTCATTAGTAACCGGTATTTTGAGTTAATGCGCCTTGAGAGGCATCAATTTCGTTTTGAGGGATTGGCAAGTACTGGTTGTGGCTTTGCCATCCAGTTAACACGTTTGCAGCCTTTCCTGTTCTAACCAAGTCGAAGTAACGGTGACCTTCTGTGGCCAATTCCATTCTACGCTCCTTGTAAATATCCTCCAACAACTGAGTACCTGAAGAACCCAATCCTTGAATACCTGCACGAGCACGAACTTGGTTGAGGTAGCTGCGCGCTTGTGATTCAGAACCTCCGCTGCGCACAAGACCTTCTGCTGCCATTAAGAGCACATCCGCGTAGCGAATCTCACGTACGTTGTTCCCCCAGTTCAATGCAGGCTCACCATCCGATGGGAATTGGCTCGCCAACGGAGCGTATTTCTTCATGAAGAAACCTGTATTCTGGTACCCTGGCGTGTATTCAGCACCTGCGATGTTATCTGCATCGATAATGGTGTACTGGTAACGTGGGTCGCCATCCATGAATGATTCTAGATCTTCAGTGATTGGACAGAAGCCCCAACCTGGTGAGTAATCTGGACCATTGTAGTCGCGCATACCACAGAATTGGACACCTACGTTTCCTTCGCTGTGACCAGAACCGAATCGGCCCCAATCGCTCGTTGAATTCTCAGAGTAAGTAATTTCAAAAACACTTTCTGAGCTCCATTCGCCAGACTTGGTGAAGATATCACCGTAGTTAGGCAACAATGAGTACACGCCTGAGTTGATCACCTCTTGACATAGGCTCGCCACCTCATCCATGTTGTCGTCATCATCCATCATTAGGTATACTCGAGCCAACATAGCTTGTGCTGCACCTTTTGTCACACGGCCCAATTCTGACCCTGGAACAGTCAATGGCAAATCTGGAATAGCTGCTTCCAATTCTGCTACGATGAATGGGTAAACTACCTCAGGACCTACTTGAGTAATGGTGTAGTATTCTGATGGATCCAATGTGTTTGTGATCAATGGAATGTTTCCAAAAGAACGCACTAAATCAAAGTAGAACTTCGCACGCAAGAAGTGCACTTCGGCTTTAGTTCTAGTTTTAAATGCCGTTGACGCATCGTCGATACCGTCAATCTTCTCTAGGAAGAGATTCGCGCGGTAGATTCCCTTGTAGTTCTTGCGCCAAAAACCTGCTTGAGGACCCAAAGTTGGTGTCCAAGAGAAGTTGTTGGTTGCAACCCATGAAGGCTGATCCGAAGCATCTGAACCACCTGCGTAGGTATCATCCGAAGCTACGTTCATCAAGAAGCGGTACATGGTAAAACCGTACTGGTCGTTCCATTGCAATACGTCATAAACACTAACAAGTGCTTCAAACGCTTGCGCTTCAGTTTGGTAATAGTTGATTTCCAAATCTCTACCTACTGGCTGCGTGTTCAAGAAGTCCTTAGAACATCCTACACTCACTACTGCAGCCGCTGCAATAGCGATGAGAGATTTAACTGTTGTTTTCATTGTATTCTTCATCCTTCCCTATTATTTGAAAGTGATATTTAAACCTACGCTGTGTACACGTGCTTGTGGGTAAATACCGCGGTCCACACCAAAACCAGCACCGATCTCTGGGTCGAAACCAGAGTACTTAGTGAAGGTCAATAGGTTGGTTCCCGCGTAGTAGATACGCATCTTACGCAACATCATTTTTTCCGCTGCCGCTCCAGTTAGGTTGTAACCAATCTGAAGGTTTTTGATACGGAAGAAGCTACCGTCTTCTACGTAGAAATCAGAGCTACGTGCGAAGTTGGCGTTGTTGTCTTGGAAGGTTAGGCGTGGGTAGTCGTTTGACGTACCTGGACCTGTCCAACGGTCTAATGCTGCACCTGTCATGTTTGCTGTCGGCAAATCGTAACGACGTGTTGCATTGTAAATCTGGTTGCCCCAAACCCCTTGTCCGAAGAGGTTCAAGTCCCAATTTTTGTATTGCATATCGATGGTAATACCCGCCGTCATATCTGGTGTTGGGTTACCAATGAACGTTCTATCATCAGCTGTGATTTGTCCATCGCCGTTAACATCGACAAACTTGAAGTCTCCAGGAACTGCACCTGGCTGCAACGTATCGCCTTCACCACCTGTGTGTGCATACACATCATCCATGGTTTGGAAAATACCGTCGGTTTGATAGCCGTAGAAGTAGCCGATCGGCAAGCCTTCAGTGATACGAGTAATCTCTAGACCTTGAGGACCCCACTGCTGACCCGTGATATATCCACTCTCATTTCCGAGCAACACAACTTCGTTTTTCAAGAAGCTCACGTTTGCGCTCGCTGAGAAGCGGAAATCTGGCGTGTACGTCTTATCGTAGCCCAATTCGAAATCTACCCCACGGTTCAACATCGAACCAATGTTTGCTGTAGGCGCATCGTTACCAATGTAATCTGGTAGTGGTGGACGCGTCTTCATGTCGTTCGTTACACGGTTAAAGAAGTCGATGTTCGCCGTCAACCAGTCAAATGCACGAATCTCTGTACCAATGTTGAACTGACTAACGCTTTCCCAACGCAAATCTGGGTTAGCCACCTGTGCTGGCGCGGTACCGTTCACCAAAACCTCGTTTGATCCGAAAGTGTACGAGCGGCCACCTACGATGGTCGAAGCATATTCCAATGAACCGGCAGCATCGTTACCGTTCAAACCGTAACCTGCTTTCAATTTCAAGGTGTTGATGTTATCGTATACCCAGAAGTTCTCTTTGTGAATGTTCCAACCCGCACTCACCGATGGGAAGTACCCCCAGCGGTAGTTCGAACCGAAGTTTGAAGATGCATCCGCACGAAGAATAGCAGTAGCAACGTATTTTCCTTGGTAGTCGTAGTTCGCACGACCGAAGTAAGATTCGATAGCGTAACGCTCCCAGTACCCACCGTAAACTTGCTGCGAAGCAACATTACGCGCGTAGTCGATGGTAGCTCCTTCGTAGGTGTTCACCGGTACGTCGCGCTTGCTACCACCGATGTAACGGCCATTTACTTCCTGTGCACTGTGACCTACAAGACCGTCGAAGTGGTGATCACCGAAATCTTTAGTGTAGGTCAATGTTTGATCCCAAATCCAAGTAAATGCACGGTTGAAGTTGCTAAATACAAGGTTGGTGTCCAATTGGTTGGTTGCGTTCAAGTAGTGTGAAGGACGGAAGCCGTTTCCACCGTAGAATGCAAGGTCAATACCCATGCTCGTGCGCGCTTTCAAACCCTCTGCAATCTCAAACTCAGCAAACGTGTTGTTTACAATCTTATCTGACCAACCGTAGTTGTTCTCAATAAGGTAAGCTGCAACTGGGTTGACAATCTCAGAAGTCACACGGCTCGAGATACCGTAGATACCACCTGCATCACGTACCAAGTTGTTACGCAATACGCCGCCTGAAGTGTAAGGCGTTTGAGAAAGTGCCGTTGGATCTGTTTCGTACAATGGCGTGATTGGATCCATGTTCAACGCACGTCCTAGCGGAGATCCAAACTCAGTGTTCTCTGCAACGGACTGGCTTTCGTTGTGTGTATATGCAACGTTCCAACCCACGGTGAAGCGATCGTTCGCCTTTGTTGTAGTGTTCAAACGCGCAGAAAGTCTTGAGAAGTTCGATTTTCCTTCTGCAACAATACCGTCTTGTTCAAAGTAGCTCACAGAAGAGAAGTAAGAACCTTTATCTGTTGCACCAGAGATGCTGAAGTCGGTATTGCGCATCACAGCATTCGGGTTGAATACGTGGTTTTGCCAATTCGTTCCTTCGCCGTAGCTCGCCGCATCAGGATAAGGCAATGACTGCCCAGCAGCTACCGCCATCTCGTTTTGAAGGGTCGCGTATTCACGAGCGTTCAATACCGGAAGTTGCTTCCAAGCATTCTGAACCCCCGTGTAGCTACTAACAGTAACTTCCATTCCTTTCGCGCGCGCACCATTCTTAGTGGTAACGATGATTACACCGTTCGCACCACGTGCACCATAGATCGCTGCAGAAGCTGCATCTTTTAGTACTTCGATAGTTTCAATATCACCCGGGTTCAAATAATCGATACCACCACCGATCACTACACCATCTACTACATAAAGTGGGTTTGAACCATTGATAGAAGCTGTACCGCGAATACGAACCACCGATGCAGCACCTGGCTGACCTGAGTTCTGTAGTACTTGGACCCCTGAAGTACGTCCTTGAAGCGCTGTTTCCAAACGAGGCAACTGTAAATCTTCTAGATCTTCAGCCTTAACGCTTGAAATAGCACCCGTAACGTTTGATTTTTTCTGAGTACCGTAACCTACTACTACAACCTCATCAAGTGTAGAGGCCGCTTTGTCGTATTTCAACGCGATGGATACTTCCTTTTGATCACCTAAAGTGATCTTTTTGTTTACGTAACCAACGAATGATGCGGTAACAGTACTTCCTGATGGGACATCCAATGTCCAGCGGCCATCCATATCGGTCATTGCCGTTTGCGAACCTGATTTCACCACAGCCCCGGGCAATGGAGAATTATCAGCCGCATCAACAACAACACCCTTGTACTGTGCTTGAGCTAGAGTAGCCAAGCCAAGGGCGATGGTCAAGAATAATCCTTTCGAGGTGATTTTTCTCATGATTGTGTTTGATGTGTTTTAAATAAGTGTACTTAGGACACTCAAAAGTGCATACTTAACATGCAACGACCAAGTAAGTATTCCGGACAAATGCCGGACAGAACAAGCCTATTGCAGTTATATAGTACGTTTGAGAGGGGTTTTTGTTCGCAGAATACGCGAATTAATCCAAGAACTCGTCCATGTCGCGACGGTCCTTTTTCGTGGGTCTACCCAACCCTTTTTGACGTGTCATGTTGCGGGCCAGTTTTAAGAAAGCCTCTTTATCAATCTCTTCTTGTGGCGTAACGTTGAGCACATATTCTTCAACAAGCTTGGCCCCAACTCGAGATTTTGGCAGGTCGAGAACTTTAAACTCTTGATCGAAACCATGACGTTTAATGCGAATAATGTCGCCAGGCTTTACTTCACGTGAGGCTTTGACTGGTGCATCATCGATTTCTACACGGTTAGCCTTGACCTGTTCACCTGAAAGGGAACGCGTCTTGAATAATCGGACACACCACAAGAATTTGTCTATTCGCATGGCTACAAATTTGGCGGTTTTCCCCTAATTTCAACCACTCAAGACTAAATTTCGTCGTAATGAAAAACTCACTCCTCTTTGGCGCGTTATCGCTAAGCGTACTTTTTGCGTGCCAAACCCCAGCAGAACAACCCATGGAACAAGAACAAACGGTCGTGACCGCAAATCCCTACGATAAAGGATACCAACTGTATACAATCCGTGAAGCATTGACAAGCCCGGAAGCCATTGCTGCTTCTTTAAAAGAAACCAAGGCGTTGGGATATAATAAAATGGAAAGCTTCGGCTTCATGCAAGGAACATTCCTTGGCATGCCTTTAGCTGATTTTGAAAAAGCTGTTTTCGATGCAGAACTAGGCAGTCCTTCCGGTCATTACCTTCCTATGCAACTAGCAGGTGATGTTGTAGGCCCTATCGATACCGCGACTATTCCTGATTTTTTAGATGCCGCTGAAGCTTTGAACCAACATTGGGTGATCATTCCATGGATGAGTGAGGCGTGGCGCAATGCAGAGGGTTATGGCCACCTTGTGACATACCTAAAACTTCTCGGCGAGGCCGCAAAAGAGCGCGGTATGGTCGCAGCATGGCACAACCACGACTTCGAATTTCAACCCTTGCACCCAGAAGATCCAGCATCGCCAAAAGCTTACGAATACCTATTGAGTGAACTTGAAGGAACCAATGTGGTATTTGAAATGGATGTGCACTGGGTTGCCTTTGCTGGAGAGAATCCAGTTGAATGGATCAACAACTACCCTGGCCGCTTCCCATTGTGGCACGTCAAAGACTTCGCGGCAGATACCGCTACTCAAATTCCTGTAGGCCAAGGCGTCATTCCATGGGAGGAAATTTTTGCAGCGGCTGAAACTTCAGGTCTTCAGCACTACTTTATCGAGCAAGACTTTTGCGCTGCCGACCGCGGCATTGAGTGTTTGAAAGAAAGCATTGAATGGGCGGACCAACAAGCATACATGGACTAATCCTAAAATATAACCTATTACATGTACGGAACATTAAAAGATCACCTCAGCACCCAACTTCAAGAGATTGACGAGGCTGGCCTATTCAAAAGAGAACGCATTATCACCACTGCACAAGATGCAGTCATTAAAACCACAGATGGTGAGGAAGTGTTGAACTTCTGTGCTAATAACTATTTGGGCTTAAGCTCGCATCCGCGCGTTCTAGAAGCGGCGCACAAAACCCTCGATACCCACGGTTTTGGGATGTCGTCAGTGCGTTTTATTTGTGGAACTCAGGATATTCACAAAGAATTGGAAGCTAAGATTGCTGAATTCTTGCACACAGAAGATACCATTCTATATGCAGCAGCCTTTGATGCTAATGGTGGGGTTTTTGAGCCGCTTTTGACCGCAGAGGACGCCATTATTTCGGACAGCTTGAACCACGCTTCTATTATTGACGGGGTGCGCTTGTGTAAGGCACAACGTTTCCGTTATGCAAACAACGACATGGCGGATCTAGAAACGCAACTTAAAGCTGCTGAAGGCGCGCGTTTCAAGATTATCGTTACCGACGGCGTATTCTCGATGGATGGGTATGTGGCCCAATTGGACAAAATCTGTGACCTCGCCGATCAATACGGTGCCCTAGTCATGGTGGACGAATGTCATGCCACAGGTTTCATCGGTAAGACTGGACGAGGTACAGTCGAGCTTAAAAATGTGCTAGGTCGCGTTGATATCATCACTGGAACGCTCGGAAAAGCATTGGGCGGCGCCATGGGTGGATTCACTACTGGACGCAAAGAAATCATTGAAATGTTGCGCCAGAAATCGCGCCCGTATTTGTTCTCAAATTCACTTGCACCAGCCATCGTTGGTGCTTCTATCGAGGTCTTCAATCTTTTGAGCGAGACCACAGAACTGCGCGACCAACTAGAATGGAACGTGAACTACTTCAAAAAAGGAGTAGCCGCGGCTGGTTTTGATTTCAAAGACGGAGAAAGTGCTATCGTTCCTATCATGTTGTACGACGCGGCCTTGAGCCAAGAATTTGCAGACCGACTCCTAAAAGAAGGCATCTATGTTATTGGATTCTTCTACCCGGTGGTTCCGAAAGGACAGGCCCGAATCAGGGTTCAGCTTAGTGCTGCTCACACCCAAGCCCATCTCGACAAAGCCATCGCCGCCTTTACCAAGGTGGGCAAGGAATTAGGCGTACTTAAAGATTAACAACCTTTTGACGCTCGAACGGTTAGATCAATGCACTCCTTCTGCGGAAGGAGTGTTACTTTTGACCCATATTTAAGTCATAGCTATGCTCATTCAAATTGCCCAATTCATTCTTGGCCTCTCTATCCTCATCGTATTGCACGAGTTTGGTCATTACCTACCTGCAAAATGGTTTGATGTCCGAGTGTCCAAGTTCTACCTCTTCTTCGACTACAAATTCTCGTTGTTGAAGAAACAGATTGGTGAAACAGAATGGGGTATTGGATGGATTCCATTAGGTGGATACGTGAAGATTGAGGGCATGGTGGACGAGAGCATGGACACTGAAAACCTCAGTGACGAGCCTGAAGAATGGGAATTCCGCGCAAAACCAGCATGGCAACGCCTCATCATTCTCACCGGTGGGGTCATCATGAACTTCATCACTGCCTACTTCATCTACGTTTTCTTATTGATGAGCTACGGCAAAGATTATTTGCCGAACGACAGTTTGATCTACGGGATTTGGACCAACGAAACCGGTAAGGACATGGGTCTTGCGGACGGGGATAAAATATTGCGCATTGGCGACTTTGTGCCCGAAAGCTACAGCGAGACAGCAATGGAAATTCTACTCTCTGAAGGAGAAGATATTGTTGTAGATCGCAACGGCGAAGAGGTTCGCGTTCCTATTACCACAGCGGCATTGGCCGATATTGTAGCCAATAAAAGTTTGATGGGCATCATCAGACCACGCATGCCGTATGTCGTGGGTGGATTTACAGAAGAATCTGTGGGTCAGGCCGCAGGTATGCAGGCAGGCGATAGTTTGATCGCTTTGAATGGCCAAATGTTGGTCTTCTTTGACGAATATGTGAATGCAATTCCCGATCTAGCCGGTGAAGAAATTGAGCTCGCTTATTACCGCGAGGGTAAAGCCGACACGCTTTCGTTGACGGTACCAGAAGACGGAAAAATAGGCGTGTACAACACCGGAGAAGTCTTCAAATACTACGAAATCAAAAACAAGCCGTACACCTTCGCTCAAGCTTTGGGCGGTGGGTTTGATGAAGTGGCCAACAAGCTTAGCGGCTACATTCGTCAATTCAAACTCATTTTCAACTTTGAAACCAAAGCTTACAAAGAGGTGGGTGGTTTCTTGATGATTTTGCAGCAATATGATAGCAGCTGGAATTGGCGCGGATTCTGGGAATTCACAGCCTTCTTAAGCATCATGCTAGGCTTCTTGAACATCTTGCCTATCCCAGCCTTAGATGGAGGTCACGTTGTCTTCACCCTTGTTGAGATGGTTACCGGCAAAAAGCCTTCTATCAAGGTCTTGGAATACGCTCAAATGATAGGGTTCTTCCTGCTACTGGCGCTGCTAATCTTCGCAAACGGACAAGATATTTTACGTACGTTCTTCGGCGGTTAATATGGATCAAAGCAAAGCCATATTCGAGTATTTAGGAAGGGTCAAGGATCCAGAAATACCCGTTATGAGCTTGCACGACATGGGGATTTTACGCGGGGTCCAATTAGCCCCCGAAAACCACCCAAAGCGCGAAAAAGCCCTTAGCGACTTTCACCAACTGCACCCAGATGCGCAGGCCGACCAGGGCCTTCAAGTGTATCAAATCATTATCAGCCCTACTTACGTGGGATGCCCAGCCATGGACCGCATGGCACAGGACATCAGCGAATCCATGTACGCCAAGCAACTCCCCTTTTTCATTGAAGAGCAAATCAAGCCTGCTTGGACCACCGACTGGATTACCCCTGAGGGCATAAAAAAGATGGAGGAATATGGAATCGCCCCGCCCATCAAAGGCTCCTCAGATAAGCGAACTCTTTTTGCGGCAGCACCAACAGTCAAATGTCCACGCTGCAAAAGCTCAAAAACAGCTTTGGTCAGTGCCCACGGTTCCACCGCATGCAAGAGCCTCTACAAATGCAATAGTTGCCTGGAGCCTTTTGAGTACTTTAAGTGCCTATAAAGTCCGGCCCATGGCCTAACTTTGAGGAGCCCAAAAACAGAAACATGCCCAAGAAGACCACCGTTCCTTTTGAAAAAGCGTTTAAACTCATGGCCACGGCAAAGCTGATGGCCGAGCTTTACGAGCGCGAAAAAGAAACCACGTCAAAATACGTTCACGCCACCAGCCGTGGCCATGAAGCCGCCCAGCTCGCCCTTGCCCTTCAGCTCGAAGCCAAGGACTATGTTGCTCCGTACTACCGTGACGATAGCATGCTTCTGGGAATTGGCATGACCCCAAAGGACCTCATGCTTCAGCTTTTAGCGAAGATTGACGACCCCTTCTCAGGCGGCCGCACCTACTACAGCCACCCCAGCTTGAACGACGCAGATAAGCCTAAAATTCCGCACCAAAGCTCCGCTACAGGGATGCAAGCCATTCCCACCGCAGGGGTTGCCATGGGTATTCAGTACCGCGAGCAGCAAGGCATAGTTTCTGGAGATGATTTAGGCGCCATTGCTGTTTGTAGCATCGGTGATAGCGCTATGACGGAAGGTGAAATTTCCGAAGCACTTCACATGGCCGCGCTTAAACAATTCCCGTTGCTCATGTTCGTTCAGGACAACGGCTGGGACATCAGCGCCAACCGTGCTGAGGTACACCACAGCAATGCCGTAGAGTATGCGAAAGGTTTCACGGGTATTGAAACGCGCGACCTCGATGGAACAGATTTCGAAACCTGTTACAAAGAGCTTAAAAAGGTCATTAAGATCATGCGCAAAGAGCGTCGTCCTTTCTTGGTGCGTATGGATGTGCCGCTTTTGAACCACCACACCTCTGGCGTTCGCAAAGAATGGTACCGCGACGACCTGGAAGAAGCCGCAAAACGCGACCCATATCCAGTTCTGTGGAAGCAGTGTTTGGATGCCGGCATCGCTGAAAAAGAATTGAAACAATGGGAGGCGGAAGCCGAAAAGTTCGTCCAAGCACAATATGAAAGTGCACTGGCGATGCCGGACCCGCAACCCGAAGATTTATTCACCTACGACTACGCCCCAACGCCCATTACTGAAGAACGTGGTGAGCGTGCGCCGAAGGGTGCACAGCCGACCGTAATGGTCGATGCAGCATTGTTTGCGATCAAGGAATTGATGGCGGAACATCCCGAAGCGCTTTTATACGGGCAAGATGTCGGTGGCAGATTAGGCGGTGTGTTCCGTGAAGCCGCCACCTTAGCACAAAAGTTTGGCGATGGCCGTGTCTTTAACACACCTATTCAAGAGGCCTTTATCATTGGCTCTACGGTAGGCATGAGTGCGACCGGTTTGAAGCCAATTGTTGAAGTTCAGTTCGCCGACTACCTCTGGCCGGGAATGAACCAACTCTTCACGGAAGTAAGCCGCAGCTATTACCTCAGTAATGGGAAGTGGCCCGTAAGTACCATCATTCGTGTACCGATCGGCGCCTATGGATCTGGTGGTCCATTCCATAGCTCGAGCGTGGAAAGCGTGGTCACCGCTATTCGTGGTGTGAAAGTGGCCTACCCTAGCACTGGGGCGGATTTGAAAGGCTTAATGAAAGCTGCGTTCTATGACCCAAATCCGGTAGTCATGTTCGAGCACAAAGGCCTTTACTGGAGCAAGATACCAGGCACCGAAGGCGCAAAAACACCAGAACCAAGTGCCGACTATGTCGTGCCATTCGGTAAGGCGCGTTTGGCGTTGGAGGCGGATGATGCGGAGATCAAAAACGGGCGTGCGGTGGTGGTCATCACCTACGGCATGGGCGTGTATTGGGCGTTGAAGGCGGCCAAAACCTTAGCTGGACGTGTGAGCGTGGTGGATTTACGAACGTTGAGTCCTTGGGATAAAGCCGAAGTGATGAAGCAGGTGAAATTGCATGGCCGTGCTTTGGTGTTGACGGAAGAGGCGAGCAGTCCAAGCTTTGCTCAAAGCATTCAGGGCGCCATTCAGGAATCTTGTTTTGAGGCATTGGACGCGCCAGTGGCGTTGATGGGGGCTGAGAATATGCCAGCCATTCCTTTGAACAGCACGCTAGAACAAGCCATGCTTCCAAACGCCGATAAAGTCGCTGCCAAGCTGGAGGAAATCCTCGCGTATTAACCGCCCGGTAATCCGCAAAAAATCGGTACTTTAGTCGCTCAAAATCAGTAGTGATGAATACAGTATTTCTAGGGATGATGGGTCCCAACCAAATGATTCTCATCTTGGTGGTGGTTTTGTTGCTTTTCGGAGGCCGCAAAATCCCAGAATTGATGCGTGGTCTTGGCCGTGGCGTGAAGGAATTCAAGGACGGCGTTGCTGACGACGAGAAAGCATCTAACGACAAGGAGTAACCCTTCCCCAACCCCAACAACTATGAGTACGACAGCCCAAGCGGTTGAGCAATTCCTATCGAAGATTGAAGCCACCCAAGATTTAAATATTTTCTTGGAAGTGTGGGCTGATGAAGCGCGCGAAAGTGCCAAGGTAGTGGATGAGAAAATAGCCAATGGCACTGCAGGTAAACTTGCAGGGATGGTCATTGCGCTGAAGGATAACATCTGTTACAAAGGCCACAAAGTCAGTGCTGCTTCTAAAATTCTAGATGGGTTTGAGAGCCAATTCTCTGCCACTGTGGTGGACCGATTATTGGCGGAAGATGCCGTATTCATAGGGCGTACGAATTGTGATGAATTTGCCATGGGTTCGGGCAATGAAAACAGTGCTTTTGGTGCTGTAAAGAACCCATTGGACCCCACGAAAGTACCAGGCGGTTCTTCGGGAGGTTCGGCAGCAGCAGTTGCTGCAGGGTTGTGTCATGCAGCCCTAGGCTCAGATACCGGTGGTTCGATTCGTCAACCGGCAAGTTTTACCGGAACCGTTGGTTTTAAACCGTCGTACGGCCGCGTGAGCCGTCATGGGTTGATTGCCTACGCGAGTAGCTTTGATCAAATAGGACCATTTACCGCAAATGTTGCGGACGCAGAAAAAATCATGGAGGTCATTGCAGGCCCTGATGCTTTTGATGCGACTGCGATGCAAGAAGCGATGCCTGCCGCTGTGAAGACCGCTCCTAAAAAGGTAGCGTATTTGAAGACTGCGGTGGATAATCCTGCCGTGGATGAGCACGTGAAGAAGGCGTTCTTAGCGCAGCTTGAGTTGCTCGAGAATGCAGGTGTCGAAGTAGAGCCTGTAGAGTTCGACTTTTTAGATGCATTAGTGCCCATCTATTATATCCTGACCACTGCTGAGGCAAGCTCAAACCTTGCCCGTTTTGACGGTGTTCATGCCGGATACCGCCACCCAGAGAGCACGGATTTAGAGAGCGTGTACAAGAAGAGCCGCAGCGAAGGGTTTGGCGTTGAAGTGCAACGTAGAATCATGCTTGGGACCTTCGTATTGAGCTCAGGATATTACGATTCTTTCTTCGGAAAGGCGCAATCTGCACGTAGATTGGTACAAGAATGGACGGACAATACGCTCGAGCAATACGATGCGATATTGTGCCCTACCTCGCCGAGCACGGCATTTGAAATAGGCCGTGAAGTGAGCGATCCTACGGTCAACTATTTAGAAGATATTTTTACTGTACAAGCCAATATCGCTGGTGTTCCGGCCGTTAGTATTCCTATGGGAGTACATCCAAACGGCCTTCCTATGGGACTCCAATTGATGGGTAAGAACGGTGCGGATATGGATGTATTGGCCATGGCCAAATGGATCCAACAGCACTGATTGCCCGGTTATGAAGTACAGCATGCATAAACTTTTTATTCTCGCTTTTGCCTTGCCCCTTGGGCTTGTAGGGCAAGAGGTTGTATTGGACAGCGTTGAAGTGGTAAACGCTGAGGTTGCTGAGCAGGGCGCAGATTTGGATTCGGCTGCAATGGCATTGATTGATG
>CAJXTR010000005.1 GCA_913060465.1 uncultured Cryomorphaceae bacterium
TTACCTTTAAGGATCCGTTGGTGCTTGATTTTGAGCAGGAAAACGATAAATTGTTAGACCAAATCATGGTGGCTATAGAACAAGCCCCAGAGTTTTTGAAAATAAAGGACGAATGAAAAAAGTAGTACTATTTAGCGTGTTGATGGGAATTCTCATGGGATGTGAGAAGTCCATTCCGGTAGTTGATCCTACAGCACTGGATGATAGAAATATTTACATCCGCATGTACAAGTACTTCGATGGTGATCTGTTGGATACTTCTGAAGTATATCAAATCAACGGCGATATCATCAAAATCAACAGCATTCACGCGACCTTAAGCGGTGCAAGCTTTGTGAGTTTCGATGGTAACGATACTACAAGGACTGAAAGTGATCTTACCGCGGTTGATGTTACGACTACAACGGAAGTTAAACTGGCAAGTTTACCTCGTGGTTCTTACAATGGCCGATTATTCTACAACATCGGTCTAGATAGCGCACGTGCTTTCAAGGCACCGGAAAATTTAGAGGATGGGAACCCGCTAAAATCAGGTAAACTATGGAACGGTAGCGACATAGGTCACAGCTTCTTCCAGATAGAGGGTGGTATCTTTGCTCCTACTGATACGGTCTTCAATAACCCTCAAAGTACATTCGTGTGGCGTTTCGCTACTCCTGATTTGTTGGTTGAGAAGAATGAGAAACGCAACTTTAGCGTTGCTTCCAACAAGGACGTATTTTTTGTAATCAATCTCGATGTCGAAAAGTTGTTCTTGGGCTTAACACCTAGCCAGATCCCTGTGATTAATAGTGATCCGGCGGATGCAACAGATTATAACAACGCTAAAATCCTGCGTGACAACGTAATCAGCGAGTTTGTTTTTGAACTTTAAAAACCGCGATTATGAAAGCCCTAACCAACCTTGTTGTTGCTTCCCTGGCAACACTCTCTCTCGTGTCCTGTGGAACGGGATCCAATGACCTAAGCATGGAAGTTCGCCTTACCTATGAAGGCGTGCCTTACAACGTAGGAGAAACTGTTTTCAAAGGTGATACCGCCTTGAGATTTGAAAAGTTTTACTTCTACCTAAGTGATTTTCAAGTAGGGGATCAACTGCTCGAGGAAGTTATGTTTTGCAACGCAGAGGATAGTGCAACCATGAACTACACTTGGACGTTAGACGACAAAGCGACTCACCTCTCTTTTGCCGTTGGGGTAGATTCGTTGAACAACGCTATGGATCCCACAACGTTTGAGGTGGGACATCCGCTCTCTAGTGCGAATGATATGTACTGGTCTTGGGCTACGAAATACCGTTTCTTACGTATTGATGGACGCCTGAATGGCTCGGGAATGTTGGGTACAGATGATATTCTATTGGCTTGGCATACTGGTAAGGACGAACTTTATAGAACTGTGGATCTTTCGAACCAGCTGACCGGGGCCATCAAGCCAGGGGATCATGTGGTTTTGGAGTTTGAATTGGATGGTCTGATCGCAGGTATGTCACTTGAAAGCGAGAGCATGACGCACACCATGGTTGATGATTATGAAATTGCCGTCAAGCTTAGCAATAATTTACCGAGCGCATTCGCTGTTCGAGTAGAATAGAAGAAATTGACAAAAACAAAAAGAGCGGCCCTTGGGCCGCTCTTTTTGTATCCGATAATTTTTTCCTAGCGGAAAAGGACACTAATGCGAACGCCTCCGAGCAAAGCGGGCGTTGCATTCCTGCGGTCTACTAATTCGTATTGACCGGTGAAAATTCCGGTAATTGGATCAAAAGATTCAACATATTCAGAGGTGCTTCGGGTTTTTGTACGGATTGCCGCACCAATAAACCAGTCGAGAATCATGCGCTCTGAAGGTCTGCTTTGGTAGCCCATGGTGAAACCGAAATCATTCCATCCAAAACTTTCATTCACAGTAGTATCTAATGCCGTAAATGGATCGGAGATGTAGAAATCTTGTGCATAGTTTCTATGGTTCACATTGAAGCCTATGTAATACCCGTCTTGGAATGCATTTCCTTCTGGGAAAAATTTAGCATTGAAGGTGGCACTGTATCCTAATTTGCTCAATGTCTGGCCATTGCTGCGCATGCTGTACCCGCGAATAAGGTTTTCCGTCATATTGAAGGTTGTGATGCCCAGACCGCCCTCTAAGCTCATGTAATCTGTTAGTTTATGCTCGTACGAAATAGGGATATCTCCGGCAACCAAAGCCGTTGGGCTGAGTTTTATAGCGTGGTTGTAGCGGCTGTAGTAGGCGCCTTGATTCATAGTGCCGCTCATGCTCGGTGAAGTCATCGTGCTGACCTGGCCTGCGCCGGATGCGTTATCTAGGTTGCGCTTGCGTACAATAACGGTCTGAGCATCCACAAAGGCAGTGGTTCCAAGGACTACAGCTAAAGCGTAAATAATTCGTTTCATATGCGTTGTACTAGGGAGGGGTGATGTATCTTGACTATCACATCCAAAAGTTACAAAATCTAAACAATCTACCTATGAAAACGCCCCAAAATGGCAGAATGTTGGCCGCAATGATGATTTTTTTCTCATCGTTTGTGCTTGCGCAAGGCGCATTTCCAATCTTAGAGTGGAGCCCAGAATACAATGTGCGCAATGCAAAGTTTGACCGGCTATTGCAAGTAGGAGATAAAGGATTCTATACCTACAGACCTAGTTCAATGTCATTGATCGCAGGTAACCGAGATGAATTTTTTGCCTACTATGACCGCTATGATCTCAGTGAGCAGTGGTTGATGAAAAATCCGCGATGGGAGTGGAACGACCGTCGTGTTGATTTTAAGACCAGTTTGATCATCGGGGAAGTTCAGTATTTATTTTATGAGAGCTATGATAAGGTTCAAGATACACGCTACCTCCTATGTAGAACCCTGGATGAGACAGCGAACCTCTCTGAGCCTAAGGTGCTCGAGGTATTGGACAGCCGTTCTAGATTCAGAGGCGAGTTTGACGTACAGTTGAGCAAGGACCGTTCGAAGATTGGTATTTTCACGAACCCGCCATATGATAGAAAGAGTGCTGAAAATTTCTATGTGCGTGTGTTTAATCCGGCTTTGGAAGAGTTGTGGAATGCAGACGTAGAATTGGTCTATCAGGATAGAAACTTTGGAATCATGGATTTTGAAGTAACTAATGATGGCGACGTTTTTATTTTAAGCTATTTCGATCGTTCACCTAATATCACCTTTACCAACAACCGAGATTTGGACTATAAACTCATGAAGGTGGGTTCCGGTGAGCAAAACGAGATTGTGGAGTTTGACCTAGGTCTTCAAAATGTGCGCGTACACAGTCTAGGGATTGAATGTGATTTAACGGACGGCAAAATGGCCATCAGCGGTTTCTACGGCCGACGCAATTCTTGGGACATGGATGGTGCGTTGTATTTGTCTTTCGACCAGCGCAAAGGCGAAGTAATGCATTCAAACCTCAATCCATTCTCTACGGAGTTTGTTGCTCAATTCAGTAAGATTCTAGCCAAGCGAGGCAAGGGCATACGCAAGAATTTTGTGTTCCGCCAGTTCGTGGAGCGTCCTGACGGGGGTGCTTATGTGGTGGCCGAGGATTACGAGTTGATTGTACGCACAACCAACACCGGGCGAGGAACTACAGTAACCAACTACTATTACTATTACCGAGATATTATTGTGCTTAGCATCAACAAGGATGGCGATGTGGATTGGTATGCCCATATCCCTAAAAACCAGAATTCTATGAATGATGGTGGTTACTATTTAGGGTATACCTTCTTGATGAATGACGATGGTTTGCATTTTGTCTACAACGACCACCGAAGCAATGCTAAGCGCTGGGGTAAGAAGCGATTAAAGCCTATTCGCAATGCAAAATCAGGTAATCTTGTAATGGTTAGTTTAGGACATGATGCTTCGCTGAGCTACCGTGTTTTAAATAAAAATCAACGTCAAAAATTCCGCGTTGCTCCGCGTTCGTCGAGGTTAGCAAATGATGGAAAAGATGGTGCAATTTTATTGTCGTTGCGCGGCACCAAGATTAGATTTGGCAACCTTCGATTTGAAGAATAAATCATGAAAGTACATTTTATTGCCATTGGGGGGAGTGCCATGCACAACCTTGCTATTGCTTTACAACAAGGTGGTCACGAGGTCACTGGGTCGGACGATCAGATTTTCGAGCCGTCCCGCGGACGGCTCGAAAGAAAAGGCTTGCTGCCGGCAACGGAAGGCTGGTTTCCTGAACGTATTCACGAAGGCTTGGATGCCATCATCTTGGGAATGCATGCCCGCCAGGACAATCCAGAATTGGCCCGTGCCCAGGAATTGGGCCTTACCATTTACAGCTACCCAGAATTCTTGCACGAGGTAAGTAAAAACATGACGCGCGTAGTCATCGCCGGATCACACGGCAAGACGACAACGACGGCCATGGTACTGCATGTAATGAATCACGTGGGTAAGCCGGTGAATTACATGGTGGGGGCGCAATTGGCTGGCTTTGATTGCATGGTCGAACTCGAGAGCGGTTCTGAATTCATGGTGATGGAAGGTGATGAATACCTCAGTTCGCCAATTGATCGCCGTCCTAAATTCCATTTGTATAAACCGAACATCACTGCCATTACAGGCATTGCTTGGGACCATATTAATGTATTCCCTACGTTCGAGGATTATGTGAAGCAGTTCGAATTGTATTTGGACACCGTTGAGGCTGGAGGGGCTGTGATTTACAATGAACGCGATGCGGTATTGGAGAAGGTCGTTGCGGAATCGGACGCCCCGGTCAAACGCTTTGCCTATGGTTTGCCAGAACATGAAATACAAGACGGTCAGACATACATAAGTACGGAAGAAGGCATGATGCCACTCCAAATCTTTGGCGCACACAACTTGAGTAATTTAGAAGCTGCGCGCTGGCTGTGCCTTGAAATGGGCGTACAGGAGGATGAGTTTTATGATGCTATAATGAGCTTCACTGGTGCTCAGAATAGAATGGAGGTCTTCCATGAAGGAAGCACAAAAGTCTTTAGAGATTTCGCCCATGCACCATCAAAGGTGAAAGCCTCTGTGGCGGCTTTGGCAGAACAGTTTGGCAAAGTTAGGGTCGTGCTTGAGTTGCACACATTTAGTAGCTTAAATCCTGAGTTCTTGCCGCAATATGCAGGTGTGATGGAAGGTGCAAATGAAGCATGGGTTTATTACAGCCCAGCGGCTGTTGCTCACAAAAAACTACCGGCACTCAGTAAAGAGGATGTTGCGAAGGCTTTTGGACCTGGAGTGCGTGTCTTTGATGATGCTCAGGAGTTGGAAGCGGCCCTAGGAAACCCTGATGGAAATAAGGCTATGGCTTTGATGAGCAGTGGAAATTTTTCAGGGCTTGATTTGAAATCGCTTGTATCCAACTATTAATGAGTAAATTTGCGGCATGAGCAAGAGAGAAATCATTGATGCAAGAGCGCTGAATATCGCTTTGAACCGCTTGTGTTGCAAGCTCATAGAAAATCATGGTGATTTTTCGAATACCATTCTCATTGGCCTTCAGCCTCGCGGAATCCAAGTTTTAGAACGTCTTGTTAAGCTGCTTAAAGAAAACTACGGTGTAGAATCTGTACGCACAGGGAAGTTAGATATTACTTTCTTCCGTGATGATTTCAGAAGACGCCCTGGACATCTTCAGCCAAACAGAACGCAGATTGATCATCTCGTAGAAGATCAAAAAGTGGTTTTTGTAGATGATGTTCTATACACAGGAAGAAGCATACGTGCCGCAATGGATGCAATCCTTAGCTATGGCCGTCCTTCGAAGATGGAATTGCTCACTTTGATTGATAGAAGATTTTCACGAGACCTACCCATTCAACCAGATTACAAAGGCCGCCAGGTCGATAGTATCGCATCACAGCGCGTCGAGGTACTCTGGGAGGAAGTTGATGGTCGCGATGCTGTAGTATTAACTGAGAACCCATCATGAGCGAACTCTCTGTAAACCATCTCTTAGGAATTAAGCACCTCACGAAAGAGGATATTCAACTCATTCTTGATACCGCTGCCCAATTCAAAGAGGTGATAAACAGGCCCATTAAAAAGGTGCCTACCCTCAGAGATATCACCATTGCTAACCTATTTTTCGAAAACTCCACTCGTACTCGTTTGTCTTTCGAACTGGCAGAGAAGCGTTTAAGTGCTGATGTAGTCAACTTTTCCGCGGCGTCATCGTCGGTAAAGAAAGGGGAGACTTTGGTGGATACAGTAAATAATATCCTTGCCATGAAAGTGGATATGGTGGTAATGCGCCACCCGAATCCAGGAGCAGGTGAGTTTCTTTCTCAACATGTTGATGCATCCATCGTAAATGCTGGTGATGGCGCGCATGAACACCCTACGCAAGCATTGCTCGATGCCTTTTCTATTCGAGAGGCTGTGGGTACACTTGAAGGCACGAAAGTGGCCATAGTTGGGGACATCGTTCACAGCCGTGTGGCGCTTTCGAATGTTTTGCTCCTACAGAAGATGGGAGCGGAAGTGATGGTTTGTGGGCCCACAACCTTGGTTCCGAAATACATGCATACCCTAGGTGTTCGCGTTGAGCACAACCTGCAAACGGCCATTGAATGGTGTGATGTTGCTAACATGCTTCGCGTTCAGCACGAGCGTCAAGACATTAAATACTTCCCTTCCATTGCAGAATACCGAGCGCAATATGGATTGACCATGGAGCACCTCGATGGATTAGAAAAGCCCATCACTATCATGCACCCTGGACCGATCAACCGTGGGGTAGAGATCACCTCTGAAGTCGCGGATAGTGAACACTCGATCATCTTGAATCAAGTCGAGAATGGTGTGGCAGTTCGAATGGCAGTTCTTTATTTGCTTGCTGAAAAGCGCAAACTCAACAAAGAATAATGGCCCTTGAATTGGTAGTATTAGGAGCGGCGAGTGCAACTCCTACGTCGAACCAATACACAACCTCGCAGCTGCTGAAGATGCGCGAGCATTATTTCTTGATTGATTGTGGTGAAGGCACTCAGAAGCAGTTGAGACGCAGCAAAATCAAGTTTTCTAGAATCAACCACATTTTTATTTCTCATTTGCACGGCGACCATTTTTTCGGACTGGTCGGCCTGCTCAGTAGTTTCCATTTATTGGGAAGAACGGCGCCATTAACCGTTTACGGGCCTCCTAAATTGAAGGATTTGATACTGGCCCAATTCCGTGCTTCAGGAACATTTACAAGCTACCCCATTCACTTTGCCATTACCCAACATAAGGTGCCTCAGGTACTTTTGGATACTGATGAATACACTATTTCAAGTTTTCCCTTAAAGCACCGCATCGCTACTACCGGGTTTTTATTCGAAGAGAAGGTGCAGCCCAGAAAATTGAATAAACCTGTGGCAGATGCCTATGGCGTTCCGGTTTGTGATTACCACTGGATAAAAGACGGTAAAGATTGGACCAGTGAAGAAGGACAAACCATCCCAAATACTGAACTCACTTTTGATCCTCCACAACCGTTGCGGTATGCGTTCGCATCAGATACAATGTACACGCCGGATACAGCGACGTATATAGAAGGAGTAGATCTTTTATACCACGAGAGTACATTCTGTGAGGACAAGGCGAAACGAGCCATAGAAACTATGCACAGCACTGCTCGAGAAGCGGCACAGGTAGCTAAAGAGGCAGGTGTGTCCCACTTGTTATTAGGGCATTTCAGTGCACGCTACAAGGATTTTAACCAATTCAAATTAGAGGCAGAAGAGGTTTTCGAATCCGTTACGTTGGCAAAAGAACTACATTCGTACAAATTGAGTCCGAAAGCATTAAAAGTCGAACCCATAAACCGCCAATCCTCCGATGAGAAATAAAGCGCTTGCAGTCCTGTTCTTGACCATCTTTTTGGATTTGATGGGGTTCGGATTAATCATTCCTATCCTTCCAACTTACGCTAAAACTTTGGGGGCGACAGATGCTATGGTAGGGCTTTTAGGAACCTCGTTCAGCATAATGCAATTCATTTTTGCAAGTTTTTGGGGTGGTCTAAGCGATAGGTTTGGACGTCGTCCTATAATGTTGATTAGTATAGCAATTATGGTTGTGGCGTACATCTTGTTTGCGAATGCAACGGTGTTGTGGCTCCTTTTTGCAACCCGTTTGCTCAAGGGATTCGGTGCTGCTAACCTCAGTGTCGCTCAAGCCTACATTAGTGATGTCGTTCCTCAAAAGGATCGAACCAAAGCATTCGGTGTGATCGGTGCCGCCTTTGGATTGGGTTTCATCTTTGGCCCCTCGATCGGTGGTGTCATTAATGAATTCTATGGTGTTGCAGGTGTCGGATATTTCGCTGCCGGATTGGGTACCATAAACTTCATTTTAGCTTGGTTGTTCTTGAAGGAATCTCTGAAAGAAAAATCGGACAGTATTGAGCTATTCCCCAACCCATTCAAAGACTTAGTCCGCTTTAAACACATTCCCGAGGTAAATGCGTTGTTCACCATCAACTTCGTTTATGTACTGGGCTTTTCAATGATGCAGATCACAGCGACCCTGTTGTGGGCAGAGCATTTTGGTCTGAGTGAAATGCATATTGGATACACCTTTGCTTACGTAGGTTTACTGGCCGTGATAATACAGGGTGGACTTATTGGCAAGTTTAATACTTGGTTTGGTGAGCGTAACCTTTTGGTTATAGGTACATTATTGGTGGCTCTAGGTTTGTTCGGTATGCCGTTTGTACCGACCGATCATTTTAGTTTGGAGCTTGTTTGTATGACCTTTTTATCTCTTGGAAACGCCTTGCTCACACCAACAGTGAGCAGTTTGCTTAGCAGCTTCGCTCCAGACGGTATGCAGGGAAAGATCCTAGGAACGAATCAGAGCGTGGGCTCTTTGGCGAGGGTAGTGGGCCCTGCAGTCGGAGGCCTAGCCTATGGTTGGCATTTTTCCTACCCGTATTTATTGGCGGGAAGCATCTCATTAATCGTTAGTGTTCTCGCTATCCGATTACGCCGTAAGCACTTCTAATTTCAATCGAGGAATACAATTAGGTGCATTGAAAATATTTATTAGATGTTTAAACATTTAATTCGATTCTGCGTTATCATTGCACAAGTACCAAATAACTACTAAAACAAAATGAAAAAACTAGCACTATTGGCCGCAATCGGTCTAATCGTTGCAAGCTGTGGATCTGGCGATCGCGCTGCTGAGGCAACAACAGGAGATGCACAAGATGTAGAAAACGCTGCTGCTGCAACAAGCGTAGCATTGGATTCAGGATCTACTGTTCTATGGAGAGGATTCAAAACTTACGTTCAATCAGAGCACTTCGGTAGCATTGGCGTACAAGAAGGAAACTTCCTTGTAGAAGGAGGAAAGCTTGTAGGCGGAACAATCACTATTGATATGAACTCCATTCACAACGAGGATATCGAGGACGAAGGAAAGCGTGGATACCTCGAAGGTCATTTGAAGTCTCAAGATTTCTTCTTCGTAGATAGCTTCCCAACAGCTGTTTTCGAAATCGTTTCAGTTGTAGATCCTACGGAAGAGTTTAAGTACAGCGTTGTAACGGGTAACCTAACTATGCGCGGTGTAACCAATAGCATTGAATTCCCAGCAGAAATTTCTGTAGGCGATGAAGGTGTTAAATTCAGCGCACCAACCTTTAGCATTGACCGCACTAAATGGGGCGTTAAGTTCCATGATAGTGAAGATGCTACAATCGCTGAGTCTTTGAAAGAAGATTTGATCGATCACAGCATCGAACTAACCATTAAAGTAAAAGCGACCAACGCTTAATCTGAAGGTTAGATTAATAACAATAAAGGCCTCCATCCTTCTCAGGGTGGGGGCTTTTTATTTGCTATAAATGTCGTTGAGTGCGTCAGTTAATTTTTGGAAGGTGTAAGTAAAGCCTGCTGCCGTAATCTTAGCGTTACTCACTTTCTGACTCATTAAGGCTAGCGTGGCCATTTCTCCTAGCACAAGTTTAAGTACGAATCCAGGTACTGCAGGAAGCCACATCGGCCGTTTGAGTACTTGTGTCAAGGTTTTTGTCAGGGCTTTGTTACTGAGCGGTTCGGGACCAACGGCATTGTAGGGGCCAGATGGAATTTCCTGGGTCGCGGCGAATACAAACATCCTTGCTAGATCTTTTACATGAATCCAACTGGTCCATTGCTTGCCAGTGCCTAATGGTGAGGCAAGTCCAAGTTTAGCTAAGGGTTCTAATTGACCCAAAACTCCTGCGCCTCCGTCGAGAACAATACCTATTCTCAACTGAATACTGCGGCGTTGTTCTGTTTCAAATTTTTGGGTATACATCTCCCAAGTTCGAGTAACGGAAGCTAAATAATCATCCGCCGCTGGATCGCTTTCGACCATACTCCGCTCAAGATCGCTTCCATATATGCCGATGGCCGATGCACTGACCACAGCTCTTGGTCCAACGCTTATTTTTTCCAAAGCATCGAGCAGCAATTGTGTGCTTTGAACGCGTGAATCTGTAATCTCTTGCTTGTACTTAGTAGTCCATCGCTTACTTACGGTTGCTCCGGCTAGGTGAATGAGGTAATCGGCACCGTCTAATGATGGAAGGTCTATGAGACCTTTTGACGGGTTCCAATAAAAGCATTGAACACCTTCCCATTCAAAGTTTTTCCGAGTTGTCAGTATGCGTACTTCATGATGCTGATCAAGCAATTCATTCACAATAGCTTTGCCGACAGATCCTGTTGCACCGGTAAGAGTAAAAATGGCCATGGGTAAAATTTGTGTTGTCAAGCTAACAATCCTAATGCACTTTTGTTACTGATTTGGAGTAAAAATCAACGTATGCACACCATAGAGCCTTATTTCAATTGGCGCCAACTGTACCAGGCCTCAGAAGATCCTAGAAGCCCCTTCTTTGGGTACTTCAATAGCGAGGTGTATTATACGGATACCATCTATGATCATGTGATCCATCCGCAATGGGATAGTATTGGTTGTGAGACGCTTTTTCTCAAGGTGTTGTACGTCGATTACTTACAAGGTTATTGTGTTATTGAGTTCTTGGGTGAGTGGAACGATGCCGTACACAATGATATCATGCGAATCAAAAGGGACCTCGTCGATGAAATGATTCCTGAGGGCATTGATAAATACATCTTGATTGGCGAAAATATCTTGAACTTTCATGCGGATATTCAAGATTACTACGACGAATGGTTGGAGGAAGTCCCGGACGGTTGGATGGCGATGATCAATCTTCGTCCTCACGTTGTAGACGAGCTATCGAACTATGGCTTGGATGCTTATTTCTTGCTGGGAGGTAAATTGGACGATTTATCCTGGCGTACTGCACATCCAAGAAAGCTATTTGAAAAGGTTGAGGCAGTTGTCCAACGCCGATTAGGCTAGCTCCTCCAAAAATGCCAAAAAGGCATCTCGATCATTATCAAGTGTGAACCAAGCCGCACTTTCTTTTTTTGGAGCCAACCAATACATTCCCAATAGATTTTCATCGGTTCGCAGGGCCCAATCATGGCCGTCCACCTTATTAGACGCCATGAAATAATTCAAAATGAGTTGTTCGTTGGGGCGAAACTTTGAAGTAAACGCATGGGCAGGGGTGTACACATGTTTCCATGCCGTGATTTTCGAAAAGTGGGTGAACTCTTCTTCAATCTCCCTATTCAAGCATTCGTGCATGCCTTCTCCAAGCTCTTGGCCGCCCCCAGGTAGTTTGTTTAGGTTCATGCCACTCCAGCGTTCGCGCAATACTAAAACTTCACCCAATTCATTTTGGATGAAGGCATAGCAACGAGGTGTGAATTTATCTGGGCTCATCGTTTCCATGCACGCGTCATTTCTCGTTTTCTTGGTGGACCTGGAAGTGCTTCGATTTCAAATCCAGCCGCCTTCATGGCACGCTTAACACTGCCTTTCGCACAATAGGTTGTCAGTGCACCACCGGGTTTAAGAATGCCATACATATTCGCAAAAACTTCCTCGCTCCAAAGCTCTGGCTGGGCGGAAGGGGCAAAGGCATCGAAGTAAATGAGATCATAGGTATTTTCCGCACCTTGAAAAGCTCGAAGGTCCTCCACTAGAAGCGTAAAGTTGAAGCCTGGGTGAATTTCCGTTGTTTGACCTGGAGCCGCACTCAAATAGGGCACCTCTTTAGACATACCTGCAGCAGCTAGTCGTTCAATCTCCTCGGCTTTCAATGGGAACTTTTCGAGCGCATCATACCGAGCTGTAATGCCATTTTCCGCACAGTAATCCGCGGTAAGTCTTGCGTTCAGTGCAGTACCTAGGCCCACTTCTAGAATCGCTATGGGGTTGCGATTTAATGCTTTTAGGCCGGCATCTATAAAGACGTGATTGCTTTCAGTTAAAGCACCATGAATGCTATGGTAATGCTCGTCTAGGCCGGGGACCCAAATGGTCGTGCTGCCGTCTGCGCTGGTGGTGATATGGCGTTCGCCGGCAGTGGCCATTATTTTATGTAAAGCTTCTCGATGCGGGAGATAGGGCCATCACAAAATTGCGTATGGCAGGCCACACAGGCATCCACCATATTGTTGTGCGCCTTAATCTGTGTACTCACATCTTCCGCTGATTGAATCTGGTTGTAGATGCCTATGAAACTCTTAGCGTAGGGTTCAAAGCCTTCTCCTTTCATATGTGGTTTCGTAGGATGTGCGGTGAGCATATCGAACAATGTTTCTGAAAGGGTGGGGTCCAATTCTCCGTTCTCTAATTTCGCCTTGCGGTTCAGCGCTTCAGAATTCATGTCGCGCATGATCAAGGCAAGTTCACTAGGCTGGTCCAATTCTGGTGTCCAACCTTGTTTCTTCTTAGGTGCTGCAGGTTCTTGCTGACATGAAAATATCAGAAGTGCAAGTATTCCAAGTACGGCGAATTTTTTCATGTGTAATTACTCTGCTGCAGGAACGATGATTTTGACACCTTTCGCTTTAAACATATAATCTACCTCAGGCTCAGTAATCGCATCAATCTCTTCTTGACTTGCGCCACGGTCTTCGGCATAGTGCTTTAGTTGTGCCACAGTAGTAGTGTCCCAGTAAATGTAGCCGTGCATCACCATATCCTGCCCTTGGCTGTTTGTAGGGAGTAGGAATTCGTAGTCGTAGTCTACAAAAAGATTGTTCGTAGAATCAATAGCCGTTGACATCCAGCAACCTTTAGTAGTACATACCTGCGTAATGGGCCCGGCTACCGTTGCCCAAGCAGTATCCTCACCAGATCCCGCGAAATTTTCAACCAATTCCCATGCTGTGAATGCATTGTCAGTGCTGAAAGTGCTGTCTCCAAAGTTTATGTATTCGACTGCAAGTTCCTCTCCAGAAGAGGGGGTGTCATTTTTAGCACTTTGGCATGAAAATAATGCGATGGCGGAAAAGGTGGCAATGATGATGCGTTTCATGTACATGAATCTTAGGTTAAATAACTTAAATATGCCGATGTGGTATTATCCAGACCTCATTAGCAAGCACAAATTTAGTACATTTGTACACCCAAAAACAGAAGCGCATGAAAATAGAATTGACCACCAAAAGCCGCCTAGGAGACATTGATTTTTCAAACCTTCCTTTCGGAAAGCATTTGTCGGATCACATGTTGGTATGTCACTTCAAAAATGGGCAATGGCAAGAGCCAGAGATTCGCCCATATGGTCAACTAGAATTTTCTTACGGTTTACACGCCCTACATTATGGTCAGGCAGCTTTTGAAGGAATGAAGGCCTACCGCAAAGCTGATGGCTCCATTAGTATGTTCCGACCACTTGATAACTTCGCTCGTTTGAATAAAAGTGCGGAGCGTTTGATGATGCCTCAAATTCCTGAGGAAATTTTCATGAACGGTCTAAAAAAGTTATTGGAAATTGACGAAAAGTGGGTTCCAAGTGAGGATGATCATAGTTTATACATTCGTCCATTCATGTTCGCCTCTTCTGAATTCATCGCGGCACGCCAAAGTGATGATTACACGTTTTGTATTCTAACTTCTCCTGTCGGGCCATATTACAGCGGCACGGTAAAAGTTAAGATTGAACAAGAATATACGCGTGCTACAGGAGGTGGTATTGGATACACTAAGGCAGCTGGTAATTACGGTGGTGCATTCTATCCTACAGCGCAGGCCATTAAGGAAGGGTATAATCAGGTAATTTGGACAGACCATAGAGACCATAAGTTCATTGAAGAGAGTGGTACTATGAACTTGATGCTATTGGTTGGTGATACCTTCTTAACGCCGCCATTAACAGATCGCATTTTAGCGGGTGTTACTCGCCGTTCTATTATTGCTTTGATCAAAGAACGCGGATGGAACATCGAAGAGCGTCCTATCAGTGTTGAAGAGATTGTAGAGGCTGCTCGTACAGGAAATTTAAAAGAAGCCTTTGGAATGGGAACGGCTGCCGTAGTTAGCCAGATTGATACCATAGGTCATCAAGGAACGAACTATACTATCCCTGCACCGAAAGACGGTCGTGCGATGGAAATTAAGAAGATGTTGAATGATATCCGTCTAGGATTAGTTGAGGATACTCACCACTGGATGATGGATGTTGAGATTGCGCAACCAGCGTAAATCTTCGAAAATAGAATGGAAAAGGCCGCTGAAAGCGGCCTTTTTTATTTGAAATAAGGAGTAAGGAAGGAAACGAGGGCGGCCGTATCTAGACCGACCACGCTGTTGTAATTACCTTTTATTTCGCTGATAAATCCCCGCCCAATCCATTCTTGAATGCCGTAAGCACCAGCCTTGTCAAAAGGGCTGTAGGTTTTAATGTAATGGTCAATCGCCCATTCAGGAATGTCATTGAAACTCACCTCGACAACGCTTGAGGAACTTTGTATAGTAGATGCTGCAGAGGGATCAATAATGGAAAGTCCGCTGACCACCACATGGGTCTTGCCGCTTAATGATTGAATCATTTCAAAGGCTTCTTCATAGTTTGCTGCCTTGCCGTAGCGTCGATTGTCAAGCCAAACTTCTGTATCACTGGTAATGCCGATCTCATCCGGGCCGAGCAAGGGCAATAAGGCAGATGCTTTAAGTTCAGAAACAAAGATGGCTGTTTCACTTGCGCTAAGTTCGCTCGGAGCGGTTTCATCAACGTCCAAAGGAAGCGTCTTAAAGTCCAATTCCAGGTCTTTAAGAAACTGTGCACGCCGAGGGCTTTGTGAGCCTAATACCAGTGTTTTTGTGAGCTTCATTACCAGGTTCGGTCTTCAGGGCGCCCCCATTTACCATGAATTTTAAGCAATTGTTCTAATACATCGCGTACGCAACCTTGACCCCCAAGGACTGGGCTTACGTAATCTGCAATAGCTTTGATTTCTGGAGCCGCATCTTGGGGACAGCACGCGAGTCCACAGCGTTCCATTACATCGTAATCTGGCAGGTCATCACCCATGTAAAGAATTTCCTCATCGCTGAGGTCGTAGCACATCTTTAAGTCTTCATATGCCTCCATTTTATGAGAGGCGCGCATGTAGATGTCCTTAATTCCCACCCCTTGTAGACGTTCTTTGACATCGGGTGAAGTTCCGCCGGTAATAATGGCCATGCGGATACCATTACGCACCGCGAGCTGCAGTGCATAGCCGTCTTTGCTATGCATTTTACGCACGGGTTCCGCTCCAGGAATAAGGAGTATTTCGCCATTGGTTAGGACGCCGTCAACGTCCAATACTACTGTGGTGATGTTGGCAAACTTCTCTTTGTAATTCATCGGTTATGCGTGTTATGAATGCTGTCGCTCAGTAATTGATAGAGCGACCTTAGTTCTTCGTCTTGGATTTTTGAAAGGTGTGCTTCGATGGTGCTCCGATCGCCGCGTATTGCGGGACCTGTTTGGGCATTAATTGGACCCAGTTGAATAGCTTTTTCAGGACCTTGACGCATAATAGCGAACAAAGTTTCTACGGGAACATTGTGTTGCGTCGCATGGTCGAATGCAAGGGTGTATAGGTGATTCGTGAAGTTGTTGACCAAAACTGCGCTAACGTGGAGTTGATTACGGCCGGCACTTGATACCTCAAAAACCTTCTCGGTAAGTTGGGTGGCCAATTCCTTTAACAAGCCCAGGTCTTCCGTGCTGTTTGCTTCGAGTAAAATTGGGATTTGGGACCAATTCACTTCTGCATCCTTCGAAAAACTATACAGTGGATAGAATACACCTGATCGATTGTTGTCTTGCATCGGCACTGCGCCAGCGGTGTGCACGACGAGTTTGTTTTCGGGAAGTTGTTCGCAAACCCGAGCAACACTATCGTCGGGAACACAAACCATGATAAGGTCACAAGCCTCAGGTATAATTAAGTCACGCCCAACAGGGTGAACCGTTGCAATACCTTCTAATGCCTTCTGCAGATGATGGCCAACGTTTCCGTTGCCGACAATGGCGATATGAAGGCCAGCCTGCATTTATGCTTTGTTTCTTTTAGATCGCTGAGCAATGGCAATTCCCGTACCCACAGCCATTAAAATAGATCCGAGCCACAATAGATTAATCCATGGGAATACTTCAGCCTTCACTAGGATGAAAGGTACTTCCGCTTCAGTGTGTTCGCTCGCAACGATAACTGGCTTGTTGGTTTCGTAGTTGATTCGATCAAAGCTGAATTTGAGCCCCAATTCTTTGATTTCGGCATCTACATGTTGCGCTTGGTCACCTTGTACGGCGTAAATAGGCATGACTTTGTAGCTGCTATCTTCTAGTGTCGTAATTGTAAGGCCTGCTCCTAAGACAATATAATCTGGACCGCCTGCAGCCTTCGGTGCATCGACCACAAGGGTATCTAGTGTAAGCTGGTATTTTCCATACAAGAAGTGCGAATCACCGATATTGAGCTCTAGATCAAATTCATTTTTCCACTCGTCCGTGCCGCGTTCCTCTTCCGTGCGCAGGTCCGCATAGGTTACGTGTGTGTAGATGTCTCTGGTGAGCATGTGGCGTGTGCTTGGCTCCGCGACATTTCCCATGCGCTCGTTGAGCTGTATGCGTGGGCTGAGGTCAAAGACAGGCTGAAGCTTACCTTCTATTTCTTCAAAGAATTCAAGGTTGTAGTTGATGTAATATCCTTCTTCGGTTTGGTCCGACCAAGTGGCCCAGTATTGCCCCATTTGAACGGTGTCTCCAAGCGAAATAAGTAGGTTCTCATTTGCAGGGAAGTCTTCGTGAATGAAGGTTTTGTTTTGAGAGATGATGTCCTTGTTTGCATTACTTACAAGAGCCCCTGCGATCAGAAGTCCAAAGCCAAGGTGTGCCACAGAGGCGCCTGCAAAATTCCAACGGCCTTTGCCCCAGCGAATCCAAAACTCAAGGTTTGCTACAATGGCATAGTAACTGGTCCACAGAAGCGTTATGTACATAGGATTCCACATCTCCAGTGCCCAACTACTCAGCGCAGTAAGGAGGGTAGTTGTTACAAGTGTCAAGATTTGACGGGAGAAGAACAGTTTAGTGGAGGTTTGGCGGTACGAAAGGAATTGGCCCGCTCCGATAAGTAAAGTTATAATGATGGCAAACGGTACCTGTATGGCATTGTAGTGGGTGATAGGGTCGTTCAATACCTTATTTTCATCGTACAAGTGCACCAAACCTTCTGGTCCGAACAGCTTGTTGAATACGGGGTATGAGGTGCTCAGGGTAATTTGCAATCCGCTAATAAGCAGAACAAGTGCGCCTATGAACATCCAGAATTCGCGGCTGTCCATACGATCCTCTTTTTCTTTTTTCGGAAGGCCTTTGTATCGCGCTATAAGCAGCGCTAAGCTGCCGATAGTGAAGAAGAGGAGGTAAATGAGTAATTGGCCACTTAAGCCTAGGTCGACGAAAGCATGTACCGAACTATCTCCTAAAATACCAGAGCGGGTCAGGAAAGTAGAGTAGAGTACCAGCAAAAACGTGATAATCAATAAGAACATCACAGAAGGCATGACCCCGCCTTTGTTCTTTTGAATTAATAAGAGGTGTGTTCCTGCTGCCATGGTGAGCCAAGGCACTAATGATGTGTTTTCTACAGGATCCCAAGCCCAGAAGCCACCGAAGCTCAAGGCTTCATAAGCCCAAGCACCACCCATTAGAATACCAACACCTAAGATGCCTACAGAAAAGACACTCCATAGAAGCGCACTGTTGATCCAGGTCTTGTAGTCTTTGCGTAAAAGCCCGGCAATAGCATAACTAAATGGTACAAGTGTGGATGCAAACCCTAAGAAGAGTGTAGGAGGGTGAATGGTCATCCAGTAGTTCTGGAGTAATGGGTTCAAGCCCGAGCCGTCCATGAAATTCGGGAAACGGGTGAGGTAGTCAGCAAACTGAGTCCAGGGCAAGCCTAGGTTTTCCTTGAGTTCACGTACTAGGTTGAAGGGGCTATAACCGAGTTGAAAATCGCCGATCCAAATGCCGAGAATCATGCTGACAAGAAAAGCTTGAACCGCAGCAAAAACCCCAACGACAGGTCCTTCAAAGGATTTCGCAGTGTAGGTTAATATCCAGCCTAAGACGGCATTCCAGAACATCCACAACAAGAAAGACCCTTCTTGTCCTTCCCAAAAAGCTGAGAATAAATAACGCGGCGGGAGGTCTAGCGAGGTATGCTTCCATACATAGTCAAACTCGAAGTAGTGGTTCGCCATGATGAAAAATAAGGTGCCGATGAGTCCAAAAAGCGTTGTGGCATGGATTCTAAAGGCCAAGCGTCCCAATGTTTTCCATTGTTCTCCCTTTGAGTAATAGGCAAAGGTGGATAGCAATGCAAAGACAAAAGAAAAGGCCGTCAATCCTCTTCCGAGTTCAGCGGCCCAAATGTGTTCTCCAACGTAATTCATAGGGGTTATTTGTAAATCTTGTCCGAATCCACTTCGTTTTGTTCGTTGTATTTAGACGGACATTTCATGAGGATATCTGTTGCCACAAATGCAGAGTCGGTGGCATATCCCGTCATGGTGATTTCTTCTGAGCGCTCGAAATCTTGCGGCTTGGGTTGGTTATAGACGACAAGACTTTCATTGCCTTTTTTATCCTTGGCCATAAAGCGCAATGTCACCGTTTTCGGATCGAAATCCATAGGCGCATCAAGGTTCAAGTAACCGATAACCGTGGTGATTTCCCCTTGCTTGTCTGTAGCATCAGCAAAACTACTGTAGGTAGCGCTGTTTCCTAGCTTCACGAGAGTGTAACCGATGAGTACCGCAATAGCGATTATGATGGCAATCTGGTTATTTTTCATTTTCAATCTTGGTGATTTTACGGTCCAATTGGAATAAGTATGCCGCCAATCCTACAAAGATGATTCCAATGACAGCGATGACCACATAAATTTTGCCCTCGCTGTACATGGCGTTCTCTTGTTGTGCCCAGCCCATTGCAGGCATTGCAAAGGCAAGTAGTGTTGATAGTTTTCTCATGATTGTAAGACTCTTAATCTATAACGCAAAGAGGCGATCCATGTTCCTACCAAAATCCATCCTAGGACGGCGGGGTAGAAGACTGCTCGCAATCTATTATCCAGATCATAGCTATTAAAACCTGGGTTTCCACCGTTTCCTGGATGGAGACTGTCGGTCATTCTAGGAAGGATGCCAATGAATACAATCATCATCACAAAGGCAAAGATGTTGTAAACGGCCGCCACACGTGCGCGTTTGCGTTCGTCATCTATGCTGTTGCGCAAGACGAAGTACGCCAGGTAAATCAAAATTGTAATCGCGGTGCCATTGAGCTTTGGGTCATTTGTCCACCATGCACCCCATGTGAACTTCGCCCATACCATACCGGTAAAAAGCCCCATAAACGAGAAGAACATGCCTGTCTCGGCCAAGGAAATGCTGCGCGTGTCTTTGCTCAAAGAATCGGTCCCTAAAAAACGGATGGCATTCCAAAAGCTCGCAGCCATCATTGCGACCATGGCGAACCACATGCTCACATGGTAAAAGAGGTTTCGAATGCTTTGCTCAATGATGGGAAGGTTCGGGATTTCAGTTAGTAGCCCATAGACTAAACTGTAGGCGACTAATACTAATCCGAGAATCTTGTAAATACGTCCTTTCATTCCTTCTATTAATCTTGCCAAAGATACGGAAAGAGGAGGTAGGCAAGAAGCCCAATTCCCATATCTAATGCGGCTAATGCGCCAATCAAATTCGTTGCATCTGCAAGTTCCACACCCACAATGGCTTGGAGGTTCAAGGCACTGGTGAGTTGCAATACAGGAAAGAGCAATGGAATGGCCAGTATGGCACTCAAGGTTGCGTTGCCTTTTGTTCGCTGGGCGATGCCACTGGTCAAGGTCAAAACAACGCTAAATCCTATGGCACCTAGCAATAGCCCGATTATAAACAGGCCCGTGGAATACACAGGGTTGCCAAAGAATAGGCTGAAAAGTGCCCATGCTGCGCCGCTCAAGGCGATCATGTAGAGGCTGTTAAAAATGAGCTTTGCAACAATGGTTTGCTTTGCTGTGGCAATGTTTTGGTAATAGAAAAAGTATTGCTCGCTTTCAAATTCGAAGCTGCGCGAGGATAATTGGACCGTACCGAAGAAGACGACCACCCAGAGCAAGGTATTCCAAACGGCATCCGATGTATTATTCCCGGTGAGTAGGTAAATCAAATACGCTACACCAAGCAAGTACAGGCCAAGTGAAAAGAGCACGTTGCTGTTGCGAACCTCTTGACGATAAAATCGGGCCAGTAAATGCATTATTTTCTGCATAAAGCAAAATTACATCAAACTATTCCTTGACCTTTGATGTTTATCAGAAAAACCCTAGACATGAAGAAAATATTTGCCCTATTCGCACTTTTTGCTCTTGCAGCATGTGGACAAACAGCAACACCTACTGAATCTAAAACCATGGCAATGATGGATGCACCGACTTCTTTTTACGATTTGCAGGCCTTGACTATTGATGGAAAGCCTTACGATTTTGGCCAATTGCGCGGCAAGCGAGTATTGATTGTTAATACCGCCTCTAAATGTGGGTACACTCCCCAATATGAGGATCTAGAAAAATTACACCGCACTTATGGTGGCGATTCCTTTGTTATTCTAGGATTTCCTTCAAATGATTTTGGTTGGCAAGAACCAGGTTCAGAGGAGGAAATTGCAAGCTTTTGTTCGAGCAAATATGATGTAACATTCCAAATGATGTCAAAGGTGAAAACCAGCGCTAAAAAAGGCGATGACATTTACCAATGGTTATGTAATGCCGAGCGCAATGGTGTAAGTGATGCAAAAGTGAGTTGGAATTTCAACAAGTTTCTTGTGGATGAAAATGGCCAATGGGTGGCACATTTCCCATCATCGACAGGTCCTATGAGCATGGAAATCACGACCTTTGCCTCAGGAAAATAAGCATATGAAGTTAGACATATTGGCTTTCGGTGCCCATCCCGATGATGTGGAGTTGGGTGCTGGAGGAATGTTGGCAACGCATGCCATGCGTGGTCAAAAGGTAGGTATTGTTGACCTGACACGCGGTGAAATGGGTACCCGTGGTACGCCTGAGATACGCGATGTTGAGGCAAAGAATGCTGCTGAAATTCTAGGCTGTGTTGTTCGTGAGAATTTAGGCATGCCTGATGGTATGATTTCTTTTGATCATCAGGCGCAACTTCAGGTTGCCCGTTTGATAAGAAAATACCAGCCAACCGTAGTCATTATGAATGCGCCAACGGACCGTCATCCAGACCATGGTAGGGCTTCTACTTTAGTGGAAGAGGCCTGCTTTATCAGTGGCTTACATAAAATTGAATTGTTTGATGGAACGGAGTCGCTGGCTCCTTGGCGTCCAAAGCAGATGTATAAGTACCTTCAGTTTTACAATTTAAATCCTGATTTAATCGTAGATATTAGTGCGGGATTTGAGGCAAAAATTGCAAGTATTAAAGCACATACGAGCCAATTCTATGATCCTAATTCGACAGAGCCAGAAACGGTAATTGCAAGTAAAGGATTTTTAGATTCTGTAATAGCTCGAGCACAAGATTGGGGAAGGATCATTGGCGCGGAATACGCTGAACCCCTGATTACAGTGCGTCATGTGGGTGTTGAAGATTTAATGTCTTTAAGATAATGTCTCGATTGAGATTCATGAAAAAGTTTAAATAATTCGTGTTATTTTTGACATGCATATTTAATCAAAACACACATTTTTTATGAAGCCAAAGGCACTAGTGGAACACATCCGCGAAAACCAAAACAACAACAAGACACTAAAGTCGTTGTTTGCGTCTCAGTTCTTAGGTAAATTCACTGAAGATGAGTTGGCAGGTTTGAAGCGTTCTATCGAAAAAGAAATCACGCGTCGTCAGCAATCAGTTGTTGATGAAAAAATTGCCTTCCTACAGTCATTGGGTTACAAGATTGAGAAGTAAGTATTTCTGACCAAACCATAAAGAAAAACCCGCGCCGATGGCGCGGGTTTTTTTGTGCAAATTTTTCCGGCTCTTTAGTCTCGGCTGCTGAGCAGTGAAATGTAGTAAGCTAGCTGTGCCATTGAAGCCAACGCTGCAACTAGGTAGGTGCGCGCAGCCCAGTTTAGGGCATCTGCCGCTTTCTCATGTTCTTGAGTGTTGATGGTTCCCGTAGTTGTTAACCAAGCAAGAGCTCTATTTGACGCATCATACTCCACCGGTAATGTAACCAAGGTAAAAGCGGTGATGGCTGATTGAGAAACAATCAATACCCAGATGATCGTATCAAAACTGAATAAATTCAAAAGACCAAAACCTAAGAACATGGACCACATAACGATGTTCATGATTTTTCCGCTCGCATTTGCCAATGGAACCAATTGTGAACGCATATCAAGCCATTTGTAGCCGACAGCATGCTGAACGGCATGGCCTACCTCGTGTGCTGCTACGGCAGCTGCACTTACACTGCGTCCACTATATACCTCAGGGCTGAGATTTACGGTCTTATCAATGGGATTGTAGTGGTCGGTTAGTTTGCCTGGTACGCTTTGAATACGCACATCAGTGATGTTGTGATCGTCTAACATTTTTTGTGCAATCTCAGCGCCACTAAGGCCATTGCTCAAGGCTTCTTGAGAATATTTCTTGAATTTTGACTTTAATCGGGCCTGGACAACAAAGCCTAAAACCACGAAAAGAATAATAAGTACAAACATTTTGGTGTTATAAAGTTGTTCGGATTCAAATAAACAAAATTTATGCCTCTGCGCAGCATAATGTAACTTTGGCAGATAGCCCGAGAACTCATGACAAAACGCCCATTAATTTTAGTCACTAACGACGATAGTATCATTGCACCAGGCATCAGAACCTTAGTTTCTATTGCCAACGAGTTTGGCGATGTGTATGTGGTGGCGCCCGATGGCCCACAAAGTGGAAAAGGCCACGCCATTACACTCGACCAAAGTTTACGCTGTACTGAGGTTGCTAGTGATGGGCCACAGAAAGAATTTAAAGTCAGCGGTACGCCAGCGGATTGTGTAAAGCTTGCCATCAACGTAGTGCTGCCCAGAAGACCGGATTTAATCCTTAGCGGTATCAATCACGGTTCAAATGCCTCTGTGAACGTTATTTATTCTGGGACTATGAGTGCAGCGGTAGAAGGCGCACTCGAACGCATTCATAGCATAGGTTTTAGTTTGGATGAATTCCCATGGACCGCTTCGATGGAAGCTGCCAAACCCTTTATTAGAACCATTATATCAAATGTGCTGGCGAATGGATTGCCAAGCGGTGTGTGTTTGAATGTCAATGTTCCGGCCAATGATCAGCTGCCCTACAAAGGCATTCGCGTATGTCGTCAAGCTATTGGGAATTGGGTCGAAGAGTTTGATTCGAGAATTGACCCTTATGGCAGACCGTATTATTGGCTCACCGGAAAATACGAACTCTACGATCAAGGTGCAGATACCGATATAGCTGCCTTGAAAGATGGATATATAAGCGTGGTTCCCGTAAGTGTAGATCTTACCGCACATGAATCCATAGCAACCCTAAACCAATGGAATTTTGAAACTGAGTAAACGAATAGACTTATTAATTGGCTTCATTGTAGGTATTGGCGCTCCCATTTTCGCCATGGCCATTGCCCTTGAAACCTTTCCCGTATTGCAAGAGGTTGGCGATGTCGCAAACCCTGCATGGCGCCTTATCGTGATGCGCGCGATCAGCTTCGGCGTAATTATTAACGCAGCTCTATTTTTCATCGCAATGAATTTCGGCAGGGACAATGTTTCAAAAGGGATTTTGATTTCTTGTGTGCCAAGTGTTCTAGCCGTCGTCTACTTCCAATTCATTCTATAGATGAAGGTCTATTGGATTGCAGGAGAGCCCTCAGGGGATGTACAGGCAGCTTCGGTTGCTGAAGCTCTTTTTGCTCGCGATAAATCCATAGAACAACGCGCTTGGGGCGGCCCACAGCTTGCCAAGGCCGGAGTCATTTTGGACCGCGATGTCTGTTCCGAACCCTTCATGGGATTTGTGGAAGTGGTCATAAGGGCAAGAACAATAGCCAAACGATTCTCCGATTGTAAACGTGATGTACTTGCCTTCCAGCCGGATGTATTGGTCTTGGTAGATTATCCTGGTTTTAACTTGAGAATGGCCGCTTGGGCAAAATCTCAGGGCATTCGAGTGGCCTACTTTATTCCGCCTAAGATTTGGGCATGGAAGGAGGGGCGTCTTGAAAAATTACGTCAGCATTGTGATGCAATCTACAGCATCTTGCCTTTCGAACAAGCTTGGTACAAAACGCGAGGGCTTGATATTACCTATGTAGGCAATCCGTTGGCCTATAAATACAAGGATACCATTGCTATTGGGGCCGATTGTGTCGCCTTATTACCAGGTTCTCGAAAACAAGAAATTCACCGACACCTACCTGTTTTCTACGCTTTTGCAAGGCTACATCCTCCGATAAAGTTCAAGGTCATCAGACCAGCTATTGCCGCAAAATTTTGGCCATCGATTGAGGTGCCTGAAAATGTCGAAGTCTTCACGGGCCCTATTGAGCAAGGGCTAAAGGATACAATGTTCGCCGCAACCTGTAGTGGAACAGCATCTTTAGAGGTGGCATTGCTAAAAGTGCCGCAAGTGGTCATTTACAAGGCGAATCCTATTTCTCTGCGCATTGCAAAACTCTTTGTGAAGGTCAAATATTTCTCGTTGCCAAACCTCATCCTCGACCGCCCGGCCATCACCGAGTTGTTGCAGGGGGAGGTCACGCCAAAACGCCTTTCCAGTTTATATCTCGAATCCATGAAATCTGGAAATGTAGTCCCATATTACGAAGAGTTAATGGCCGCTTTGGATGATTATAACCCTGGGGATAAAACGGCGGAAGAACTCATTGACCTTGTATCTTCGCAGCGATGAGAAAATTAGTCGTCCTTTTTTTACTCGCCCATCTGGGAGTTCAGGCTCAAGAGTTTCTTGAGGATGTTCGTCTGAGTGGCCCTCGTGTATTCTTATTTGCCGAAGATTTTTATTCAAGGGCTCAGATCAAGGTCAAGCGGGGGTCGTATCTACTGCAAGCATATAATAAGGATAGTACTTACACAAAGGCCTATGGTCCTGATGATGTGCATCCGCTCTATACGTTTCGCGCTGAGTTGATGTTTAATAGAGCCGAGTGCGATTCCATTACCATTACCAGTCAGGATACCATTGTTATTCGTGTCTTGCGAGGCAATAAATGGACGGAAGAACGTCCGTATATCGGTAAACTGATTCTACGTAATAACTTGATTTATCTCGACGCCATTGCTCGTACATCTATGGAAGATTACTTGGCTGGTGTGGTTGAGGCCGAAGGTGGTTTAGCGGGCCGTGGAAGTTATTTGCAGGCGCAGGCGGTGCTGGCGAGAACTTGGCTGATGACCAATGAAAAAAAGCACATCGAGGACGGTTACCACGTAAAAGATGACCAGAGTTCACAGGCGTTTAAGGGGGTGGCGCATGGTGGGCATGCTAAAGAGGTAATGGAAGCGGTGCTCAGTGTTCAGGACACAGTTGCTTTGTATAAAGGAAAACCTATTATCGGATTTTACCACAGTAATTCCGGTGGTCAAACCGCACTTCCAAATGAGGTTTGGTCACAGTCCTTGCCGTATTGCCGAAAGGTGGTGGATCCATTTTCATTAAAGGGCTCAAAACTTAATTGGACCCAAACCCATAGTTGGGAACAGTGGACGGGATATTGGAACGTTGAGGGGGTGAATTGGACCCGTGCCCAATGGCAGGAATTCTTCAATGGCCTTGGTTCCGACCGCAAGAGTCACTGGACTATTGGTGAGAAATCATATAAACTAGAAACGGTGCGCAGGGCTTTTAAATGGCGCAGCACTTTTGTTCAAGGCGAGATCACGGAAGAAGGCGTTCACATTACTGGACGCGGCTTTGGACATGGTGTGGGCATGGCGCAACAAGGGGCGATGCACATGGCAGCTTCTGGGTTTACGTGGAAGGAAATACTCGACTTTTACTTTAAGGATTTGGAGTACGATTTGGTGGAAAACCGTTAGTTCTTCACATCATTTGCATTTTTATAAAAGGGTTGCCAATTTCTTGGAATGCCCGTTTATCCTATTTTCATTATTATCGCCGCCTTTGCATTGCGCAATTCCTATACTATTGATTTAAGCATTGTCATTGGATGCTTGTTGATAGGCCCTTGGCGCGGCATTAGAAGTGATCTTGCTCGAATAGTAGCGCTGGTTTTGGCGTTAATGATTCTTCCAAAATTTGAGCAGTGGCGGTATTATTACACAATGCAACTGCCTCCGATTCTTTTGGATTCGGGGCAACGGTTTGAGCAATGGTTTGCGCAAAGAATTGGTCGCGTCGCCGAGAAGGATTTACAAGCATTTTTATCGGCTGTTTTATTGGGTGATAAAAGTAAATTATCGCCTGAGCTGCAATCCGGTTTTGGTATTTTAGGAATACGACATATGCTAGCCGTTAGCGGGTTTCATGTGGGCATATGGACCGCAATGGCAAGTCCCATGTTTAGCTGGTTTCGCAAGCCTTGGCAACAAAAGTTGCTACTAGGGATGCTTGTTGCTTTTCTCCTTATCTACACACAAAGTGTAGGAGCTGGACCTTCCGTTGTTCGTGCGGTCGGATCTTTTACATTCGCGCGAATCGCTGCTGCACGTCTCAATCAATGTCCCCCTTTGCACTGGCCAATGCTTATGGTGATTCTTGCCTATCTGATGAATCCAAACATTGGTGCCTCGCTTGGCTTTCAGCTAAGCTATGCGGCTGTTTTTGGAATACTTCTCGCCATTCGTTCATCACCATGGGCACAGTTCATTCAGGGCTACACTTTGGAGAAAAAGCCCAAGGCTCCGGCGTGGTTGGCTACGGTTCAAATATCCTTAGCGGCATGGACAGCCACGTTGCCCATTGTCCAATACCACTTTGGCGGAGCCTCACCTTATTTTCTGCTCGGGAACCTGCTCGTGGTGCCTATGTACATGCTATTTATTTGGACCGGATTGGTCGCAATTTTTTTGGGATTCCTTTTACCTGAACCCATGATTGCTTTTTGGAACTGCTGCTTCGAAAGGATGAATGAATGGATCTTACTCCGGGCGGATTTACTGCGTCATTAGAACAGTAAGTCGCTCCTGAAGGGCTTTCGCAGGAACGCGTTCGAACGTGCCGTCGTAGAATACGTGGATACTTCCTGTCTCTTCACTAATAGAAATGGCCAATGCGTCCGTGCGCTCGGAGATTCCTGCGGCAGCCCGGTGGCGCAAGCCAAATTGAGAGGGGAGGTCGCTACTTTCGCTGAGAGGCAGAATAGCGCCCGCAGCGACTACGTTGTTGCCTGAAACAATTGTTGCTCCATCGTGCAATGGCGCATTCTTAAAGAAGATGCTTTCTAATAGAATTCGGCTGAGGTTAGCGCCCAATTCATGTCCCGTTCCTGCAAAAGAACCTAGAGGATCCTTGCGTTCAAGCACCATAAGCGCACCCGTTTTACTCTCGGCAAGTTGTGCTGAAGCATTAGCCACGGCTTCCAGGCTTATAAGGTTTGTTTGGTCTGTCTTGCCCACTTTAAAAATACCTCGCCAGCCTTGTCTGCGGGTAAACGTGGCGGACCCTACGACCAAAAGGAATTTTCTAATTTCTTGTTGGAAGACAATAACGAGGATGATCAAACCGACCCCCATGAACGAACCTAGTATTTCACTGAGCAAGTTCATTTCTAGGACTTGAACTAAGCTGTACAGTAGGTAAATCGCAACCATACCGATGAGAATTCGAATGGCTGCAGTGCCGCGTAGGAGGCGGTACACCTGGTACAGCAGAAATGCTGCAAGAAATATGTCGATGGCGTCTAAAATGCCAAAATTTAACGCTCCCATGGTTGAAGTAATTGCGGTGCCCCTTCTGGGTAAAGGTGGTTGAACAAGGTAATAGTTTCTACCGCTTCTTTGACATCGTGCACTCTAAGGATTTGTGTTCCACCCATTAATGCGGCCATGTGAAGGGCAGTAGTTCCATTTAAACTTTCATCCGCAGAGGTGTTCAAAGCCTTATAAATCATGCTTTTTCTTGAAACGCCACTTAGAATGGGTCGGCCCAAGAGTTGAAAAGCTTGAAGCTCACGAAGTAATTGGTAGTTATGCTCAAGAGTTTTTCCAAAGCCGAAGCCCACATCTACAATAGTATCGTGTATGCCCATGGCGTGCAATGCTGGGAGTTTTTCAGAAAAGAACGCTACAATATCCTGCGTTACGTGATTGTAGGTAGGATTGTTCTGCATGGTTTGCGGTGTGCCCTGCATGTGCATCATGATATACGGACAGCGGTGCGCAGCAACCACTTCGTACATCTTTTCGTCCATCTTTCCGCCACTAATGTCGTTCACGATATGCACGCCAGCCTTTAGTGCATTATTAGCTACTTCACTTCTGAATGTATCCACTGAAAGTAAGACGTCAGGACGGCCTGCAATCAACTTTTGAATGGCCGGAAGTATTGCCTCAAGTCTGTTCCATTCTTCTGTCTCGCTGACATGGTCCGCACCGGGGCGTGAACTGTATGCGCCAAGGTCCAGTATTCGTGCACCCTCATGGATCATTTTTTCAGCTTGCGCAACAGCGGAATCCACAGTGTTTTTGCGGCTTTCCGCATAAAAAGAATCGGGCGTACAATTAATGATTCCCATCACCCAGGGTGTGGATATCGTGTGAATTGTCCCTTGAACGTTCAGCAGAAACTCAGGCATTGTTCTCGTATCTTCGTTGATAACGCAAAGTTAAGTAATGAATACAGCTGACCAATTCGATGCCGTCCTAGGAAAATGCCACGGCTTGTTTGAGAAAAAAGGAAAAGATTATGGAACCGCTTGGCGCATCTTACGATTGCCATCCTTGACGGACCAGATTTTTATCAAGGCCCAACGCTTGCGCAGCATTGAGGAAAAAGGAACCCAGCTCGTAGACGATCCATTGGAGGGCGAATTCATCGGTATTTTGAACTACAGCATCATGGCGCTTATTCAACTCGAGCGCGGTATCGCGGAGCAACCCGACATGGATTGGGAAGAGGCCAGCACGGCGTATTTAGCTAAAGCGAATGAAGCGAAAGAGTTAATGCTTCGTAAAAATCATGATTACGGTGAAGCTTGGCGCGATATGCGTATTTCCAGCTTCACGGACCTAATTATTCAAAAGCTCTTGCGCGTCAAACAAATTGAAGATAACCAAGGTAAAACCCTTGTCAGTGAAGGCTTAGAAGCGAACTACTTAGATATGATCAACTATAGCGTATTTGCATTGATCATGTTTATGGAACGTGCAAACTCTTAATACGATGATCAAGAAAATTCTCATTCCTATTGTCCAATTCATTGTGGGTGGCCTATTCATCTTCTCTGGATTAGTGAAGATGAATGATCCTGTAGGCTTCTCGTTTAAACTTGAAGAGTACTTCAGTGAACCCGTTTTAAATATCCCATTCTTAGAGCCGCTCGCACTTCCATTGGCCATAATGCTAGTCATTGTAGAGGTGCTCTTGGGGGCTGACTTGCTAATGGGCATAAAGCGTCGCTGGACCATGGTGTTGCTCACAGGCATGATAGGTTTCTTTACCTTCTTGACGTTCTGGAGTGCCTATTTCAATCAAGTAACAGATTGTGGTTGCTTCGGCGATGCTATTCCACTGACTCCCTGGGAGAGTTTTTACAAGGATGTAGTCTTGAGTTTACTCATTGCCATCCTGTGGTGGGGTGAGCGTGCTCAGATTAATTTCTTCCCGAAAGCCATTTTAAAATTCCTAGCACCTGCCATATTCTTAGGGTGTATTGCCTTCACATACCATGTGATGAATCACTTGCCCGTCAAAGATTTCCGTCCATATGCAGTAGGAAAGAGTATTGTCGAAGGGATGAAACCTGCTGAGGAATTGGGCCTAGAGCCTCCTCAATATGAGGTGATCTACACTATGCAAAACGAAGGGGGAGAACAAGTTGAAATCAGTTCTACCCAATACGTAGATGAAAAGTGGTGGGAGAAAAAGGAATGGGAATTACAATCGGACCTAAGCAAGACCGTTAAGGTGAGTGAGGGTTACGAGCCGCCAGTACATGATTTTAGCATCATGTCGGATTATGGAGATATGACGGATAGTATTCTGGCGTTGGATGAAGTATGGCTTTTGGTGGCCTATAATGTCAAAAAGACCCATGCAGAAGGCTGGGAAAAGGTGGTGCCGAAGTTGGCCCAATTATCTCAAAACAACATTCCTCATGTGGTACTGAGCGCTTCCATGCCGGAAGAGTTGCAAGCATTTGGCCTACAGTCGGAGACGCCTTTCGCTTTTACAGACGAGACAACCTTGAAAACAATGGTACGTTCGAACCCAGGATGGGTGGTGCTCAAGCGCGGAACGGTTAGTGCTAAATACCACTATAACGATACCCCAAATTGATTCGATTCATAGTACAAAAAACAGCGTTAGCCGTGCTCACTCTTTGGGGTGTGGCAACCCTCGTTTTTTTGCTATTTACCCTCGTGCCTGGAGATCCAGCACAAATGATGTTGGGCAAGCGGGATGATCCTCAGGCGCTCGCTGCGGTGCGCGCAAAGTATGGTTTAGATCAGCCAACAGGCGTTCAATATGTTCGATACCTAAAACGAATATCGCCCATCGGCTTTGACGAAGGAACGCTCTTCAAGGTTCCTGATTTTGGGGAAAGCTACCAACGTCAAGGACAGCGAGTAACTGCACTCATCGGGCAAACTTTTCCCAACACAGCGTTGCTCGCATTTAGTGCCATTCTTTTTGCGTTGCTTGTGGGTGGGTTTCTTGGTGCTTTTGTGGCTTATCGCAGCGGAACAGGATTGGATAGGTTCCTAGTGGCATTCAGTTCCATAGGAATGAGTTTGCCCTCTTTTTTTACAGCGGTCCTCTTTGCTTGGGTCTTCGCATTCCTGCTGGGCCCTTGGACAGGATTAAACCTTACCGGCTCATTATATGCCGTGGATGACTATACCGGTGAACGCTACCTGCAACTAAAGAACCTCATTTTACCGGCACTTACTCTTGGGGTACGTCCCATAGGCGTAGTATTACAGCTTATGCGCAATAGCGTAATAGAAATAGGTAAGAAGGACTTTGTTCGAACCGCACGTGCGAAGGGATTGCCCGAGTTTAAAGTCTTTTGGAAGCACATTCTTCCGGTTGCCTCAAACCCTATAATTACTACCATCAGTGGGTGGTTTGCATCGTTGCTCGCAGGGGCGGTTTTTGTTGAGATAATTTTTGGGTGGAATGGCATGGGTAAATTGCTTGTGGAAGCGTTAAATACTCGAGATTTGCCCATTACAATGGGATGCGTTTTGGTCATCTCAGCCATCTTCGTTGTCTTAACGACTTTGGTTGATGTGCTATATGCAGTTTTGGACCCAAGAATTAGAGCAGAATTATTTTAGAAACACAACAACATCAATAATATCATGAGAAGAAAGATTGTAGCAGGAAACTGGAAAATGAACACCACGTATAACGAGGCTATGGATTTGGTAGCTGAACTTAAAGCATCACTTACGGAAGAGGTCGTAGGCGAAACAGGGGTGATCATCACGCCGCCATCTCTCTTTTTGAGTGATGTGGTTAATGAGTTGGTGAATAATCCATTCATCGCAGTTGCCGCACAAAATTGTCACGAGAAGGATAACGGTGCCTACACCGGGGAGATTTCAGCGCCTATGCTGGCTTCATTGGACCTTGATGCAGTGATCATAGGTCACAGCGAGCGTCGCGAATACTTTGGGGAAACTAATGCAAGTTGCAATGCGAAAATTGGTCAGGCATTAAATAATGAATTGGCAGCAATCTATTGCATCGGTGAAACTTTGGAAGAGCGCAAGAGCGGTCAGTACATGGATGTAATCCTCAAGCAATGTGCGGAAGGATTGGAAGGTTTTATTGATCAAGATATGGACAACATCATCTTAGCCTACGAGCCTGTTTGGGCTATTGGTACCGGCGAGACGGCATCGCCTGAGCAAGCGCAAGAGGTACACGCAGGTATTCGTGCTTGGTTGGTAGAGCGTTTCGGTGCACAAACAGCTGAAGATGTTTCAGTATTGTACGGTGGTTCATGTAAACCGGGCAATGCGGCAGAACTGTTTAGCCAGCCGGATATTGATGGTGGATTGATCGGTGGTGCTTCATTGAGTGCAGCTGATTTTACTGCGATCGTAGACGCTAGAACAAAGGCATAATGTCAGATACCCCCGTTTATATTGAACTCACTGCGACGGTGCAGCCGCTCGAGCCATTTCGAGATATCTTCATCGCCCAGCTCGGCGCTCTAGGTTTCGATACATTCACTGATACTGAGGACGGATTTCAAGCCTACATCCTAAAAGAGCACTTTGATGCGGACCAAGCGAAAGAAGCTCTTGAGTGGGATGGTGTGGAAGTCTCTTTTGACCTGAAGGAGATTGAGCAGGTGAACTGGAATGCAGAGTGGGAGAAAAATTTTGATCCCATCGATGTTGACGGGCGCGTATTCATTCACGCACCTTTCCATGAGCCAAAATCGGGCTATGAGCACCTCATGCTTATCGAACCAAAAATGTCTTTTGGTACGGGACACCACCAAACGACCCATATGATGATTCAGTGGACGTTGGAATTGGACACGCAAGGAAAGCGTGTCTTGGACATGGGTTGTGGTACTGGAATTCTAGGGATTCTCGCTGGAATGCGCGGTGCATCACATGTTCACGGTATCGATATTGATACCTGGTGCGTTGAAAACACCTTGGAGAATGCGGCACGCAATGCCATTGCGATGAGCTGTGATCAAGGAGGTGCTGAGGTGATCAATGATCAGTACGATTTGATTTACGCGAACATCAACTTGAATGTATTGCTGGCGGACATGGATGCCTACGTTGCTGCACTCGTAGATGGAGGAACCATCTTATTCAGCGGATTCTACGAAGAAAATGTGCCTGCCTTACGCGAACGCGCTGAGGCTGCGGGCTTAACCTATGAAGGTGTGAAGTCGCGTGATCAATGGCGCAGCGTTAAAATGACTAAATAATGCGAAGAATTGGACTGCTTTTAGCGCTTCTTTTTAGCCTAGGGCTCCAGGCCCAGAAGGTGGTCCGATTCTCCACGCTAGATGCATTTCAAGATGAATTTTTTGAACTCGTCGACCTGCGAAAAGAGCAGAAGGCATTGTTTCAAGACAGCTTGGTTCCGAATGCTATATATGCCGCGGACGAGTTTCCTGATCAGTGGATAGACCTGAGCAACCAGCTCATCAAAAAACGTTTGGTTCAGCCAGAGGTTTGGGAAGAGTTGATCCGGTTAACCTCAGATATTTCTGTGGGCGAGGCTTACGGTGCGGCACAGCAGATGGTTGAGCACCTCTTCGGGTACGCGAAGCGGAATCCATCCACGAAAATTCGGGATTACATCCACCAGCATTACTTAAACTACAGCAAGCACATCTTTAGCGATGCAAACGACTTTGTTTGGAGCGCACCTTATGCCATGTGGGCCTTCACGTTTGAAGAGGGATCACCGGTCTACAGCTTCGAGACGGAGGACTTATATGGGCGTTACCGTGATGATAGTACCCAAATTATTGGCGCGAGCTTTACCTACTTTCCGGAAGAGAAAAGGATAGATGGCCAGGGCGGAACTGTTTTTTGGACGCGCGTAGGTATTCCGGAAGATGAATGTTATGCGGAATTGGGCCAATGGGAATTAGCAGTCGATAAAGGAGGGTTTTTAGCGAAAGCAACGTTGCACGCCTATGATCTTTATCCTGAGCCTATTAAGGGTTCGCTCGAAGACCGCCTCACGGGAACGAGAGAGAAGCGCTACCCGGAATTTACGAGTGAGCGCAATGATTACTTGCTCGAAAACATTTACCCTGATGTGCACTTCAAAGGTGGGCTCGGTGTTCGTGGTGCCCAATTCTATGGAAACTCTCCAGACAGTACATTAGGCGCATTAGTCTTCACCTACAAAGAAGATACGGTTATCACATTGCGAGGAACGCGCTTTGGGTTCCAAGATTCACTCATTGCGTCCAAGCGCGTGGAAGTCACCGCACATTTAGGCGAGGATAGCATCTACCACCCGTATTGCGAAATGCGTTACGACCCGCGTTCTGGGCAGCTACGAATTTTACGCTATAAAACCGGTTTAGGTCTTAGTTCATGGGTGGATTCGTATCATGCGATGGAGGTGAACGTGGACCAATTGGTCTATAATCAAGGCACACCGATGCTCAACTTCAGGAACCTCAACCTAGGTTCCATGCAGGCTGCGGTCTTTGAGAGTAAGCAGTTCTTCCGCATTACGCGTATGGAGGAAATTGCCGGGTTGCAGCAAACCCATCCGTTGATGAACCTGCGCGATGCCGCATACGGTTATGGCTATGAAGATATGCCCATGAAGGAGCTCATCTATGCCCTTCGAATGCCTGTGGATCAAGGTGAAAAGTTCCTTTATGAAATGGCCATTCAAGGGTTTGTCACCTTCGATGTGGATCAGCAAACGATATCGCTTACGGACCGATTATTCGAATACCTCCTAAACTGGGAAGGAAAACGCGATTACGATGTGATTCAGTTCGTTTCCCGCGTCGCAGAGGGCAATAATGCTCAGGTAAGTCTCTTGAATTATCAGATGGACATTGCAGGAATTGGTATGATTGCCGTTAGTGATTCGCAGCAGGTGAACCTATTTCCAAAAGGCGGGCTTATCACCGTTAATGAAGGCATGAACTTCAACTTTGATGGGCGCATCAATGCAGGTCTTTTCAGTTACTGGGGAGCAAAATATGCGTTTAACTACGACAACTTTATGATCGATATGCCGCAGATTGATAGTATGCGGTTTAAGGTCAAAGAATTCAATCCACCCATTGGTGAGCGTCCCGCCTTGGTCAATGTACAGACCGTTTTATCAGATCTTCAGGGAAGGCTGTTGATTGACCAAAGCGATAATAAGAGTTCGAAGGAGTATTACCCCGAATATCCCATCTTCCAGGCCTTAAATAACTCTTACGTCTACTACGATCATCCGCGTATACATGATGGGGTGTATACCAGAGATGGATTTTATATGGCCGTTGAACCGTTTACTATAGACTCGCTTGATAATGCGACCACCGATGGTTTGCTTTTCGATGCGACCTTCCATAGTGCCGACATATTCCCGGTTTTCCCGCAACCGCTTCAGGTAATGCCTGATTATTCGCTCGGTTTTCAAACGCAAATGCCGCCAACACCTGCGTATAAAGGATCCGGCACGTACGAGGGTAGCTTAGCGCTATCCAATGAAGGGTTGCATGCTACGGGTAGCATTACCTATATACAAAGTCATCTGGTATCTCAGGATATTCTTTTCTTCCCCAAGCAAGCCTCTGGAGGAGCGAGCACTTTTGGTATCACCGAAAACACTACAGGTGGTGGTTATCCAAGCGTTCAAGGGACTTACAACCCATTCTTATGGCTTCCCTATGAGGATGAATTGCACGTAGAATCTCGCGCGACGCCCTTTGATATGTACGGCTCACCAGAGGTGGTGGCAGAAGGCAAACTACGTTACGGAGGCAAGGGCCTCTTTGGAACGGGTGAGTTGCGCTACGGTACTGCGAAGCACAATAGTGAGGTTGAAGGGTACCAATTCTTCCACCGTTCATTCACCTCTGCTGCACAAGATTTCCGTGTAAAGACCAGACTTGATGACGAGCAATGGGCCTTCCAGATGTTGGATGCTACTTGTGATGTGAACTTTGATAAACAGCTCGGAATCTTTGACAAGTTGAATCCATATTCGACCATAGAGTTCCCGGCGAACCAGTATATGGCCTATATGGATCATGCTGAATGGAAGATGGACATGGCGACGGTGGATATCAAGCACAATACTGATAATTCGGCGTACATGGTCAGCACGCACCCATTGCAGGATAGTTTAGATTTCACGGCGGGATTTGCGCGATTTGCCTTGGCTCCAAGTATTCTCGAAGCCTTTGATGTTCCAGAAATCGACGTGGCCGATTCCCGCATCCTTCCCGACAGTGGATACGTGGTCATCCGCATGAACGCTGAAATGGATCCGCTGGAAAATGCACGTATCACCGCAAACAGATTCACGGAACTTCACAACTTCTATGAAAGTGTGGTAAGGATTCGCGGTAAGTACAGGTACACGGCTCACGGAATGTATGATTTCATCGATGAGGAAGGAAGTACTTGGCCCATACCTTTTGAAAGTATCAAGCCTGACACCTCTGGAACCACTATTGGTATTGCGAATATCGAAGAAGAAGATGAGTTCTTCTTGAGCCCGTATTTCGGGTACCGTGGGAAAATAACCCTTCGTGCAGATCAGATTCCAATGTTCTACATGGGGTCTATCAAATTGCAAAACGAATGTCGAAACCTTCAGAGTATGTGGTATGATATCGCCTCATACATTGATCCTTCCGACATCGTGATCGAGCTGCCTGAGAATGACCCGACCAGTCTTGCGGACAATACGTTCAACGGCATCTATATCTCCCAGGACAGCTTGGGCGGGCACAGTAACTTCCTATCGAAATATGCGGATCGTAAAGACATCGAAGTCATAAGTGCGAATGGGGTACTGTTCTATGATCACGAAGAGCAAGGTTATGTAATTACCACAGTTGAAAAACTGCAAGACTACACCACGCCAGATCCGTATTTGATTTTCCACAACTACGACTGTGACCTTTACGGGACAGGCCGACTTAATTTCTTAAGTAAAACAGGGCTCGTCGAGAACCAATTGGCCGGTTCTGCTCGCCACGATTTGAACGAAGACGAAGTCACTATAGATGCCGTCTGGACCATCGATGCTCCATTGGACAAAGACCAATGGGAGACGGTTGCGCAACTCTTTGGAGATTTCTCCGGTACAACTCGCAGTGATGAATTGAGTTACATTGAAGGTATTTATGCTCTAATGGGGGCGAAGGATGGCGGCAAGTTCCTTGAAGATCTTCCCGATTACGAGGCCGAAGGTAAATTCCCGAAAGAAATGCGAAAATCGCTGGTTCTAAGCCAGATTGAAATGCGCTACAGCGGAAAATACAAGAGTTTCCAGGGCAATGGCGAGGCCATCATTCAAAACATTTACAACGTTCCTGTTTTCGCTAAAGTGGATTGTTTAGTCGAGGTAAAAGAGCGCAGTAGAGGCGGTGAGTTTACTCTTTACCTTGATAACGGCACCGATTACCTTTTCATTAACTACAAAGGGAATCTTATGAGCATTCGTTCCTCTGACGATACCTTCAATGATGCCATTTTAGCCAAGGATACAAAGGACCGCAGTGTAGCAGCGAAGGGTGACCAGCCTGGATTCTCGTACAACCTTGCAGGTAAAGGAAAGATTATGTTACTCAAGCGCCGATTCGGAATCAAAGAATAGGTGGAATAATTTTTGCCATTCCTCTTGTGCGCATTGGTCGTTTTCCAATACATTTGAAACAATGAGTACCCAAGAACAATATCAAACTGAACAACAAACCGTTCTCCAGCAGGAACGTTCCCTCGTGCTCTTCAACGACCACGAAAATTCGTTTGACTTTGTCATTGATGTATTGTGCGCAGTATGTGAGCACTCTGAGGAGCAGGCAGAGCAATGTGCGTGGATAACACACTACAAAGGCAAGTGTCAGGTGCTTACGGGCGATATTGAAGAGCTTACACACAAAGCGACTTTGATGAGTGATGTGGGCCTCACCGTTGAGGTTCAATAGCCCAACAAACTTTCCCTTAAAAAATCAACAAAGGGACTTTTGCAATTAACTTTTTGGTCTATATTTGCCACCCCATACGGGACAAGGCTGGCCGCGTAGCTCAACTGGATAGAGTACTTGACTACGAATCAAGCGGTTGAAGGTTCGAATCCTTCCGCGGTCACAAAGAACCAAAAAAGCCCTGCAACGAAAGTTGCGGGGCTTTTTCATTTTAGAGCGCCCGAAGCTTGCTTCAGGGCGCGGGGAAATGAAAAAGACCATGAGCAGCGTTAGC
>CAJXTR010000006.1 GCA_913060465.1 uncultured Cryomorphaceae bacterium
GGACTCAACAAAGTGTCGAGGTCTATCATTGGCAATACGATATTCGCTGTATCCGAAGTTGCGGTTTCCGGTCTGGTAAACATATATCCGCTAGAGCCCCCAGTGTGGTCTGAATTTGGTCCTGTAAAGGCGACGTGATCGAAACCACTGCGTGCACCAGACCAGTAGTAGCCTGAGTTTTCGAAACGCGTAAAACAATTGCCAATCTGTCCAGTGGTTAGAAATGGGGAAGGGCCTTGCCATTGATTATTTGTAAAGTTGTTTGAGTAGGGTGCGGTGAAAATTGTACACGCAGTATAAAAAGAAGGTCCTCGTACCCAATCACTGAAATCATTCGCTCCGCAGGAATCGCGAACTTCCCAGCGGTATTTTTTATTGGCCTGAAGTCCAGAAATAGTGATGTTCGAAGTATTTGTAGCCAGAACAGTCCAAGCAGAAGAATTCACCTGTTGATATCTAACCTGATGATAAGAGGCTCCACCGCTGGACCAATCCAAATCTGCATCTGTAGTGGTGGTAGCTATTACTTTTGGAAATTTCGGGCGCGGGCAGGAGGGTGCCGCTTCAATCGAGATATCATCTATAGAAAGCTCTTGATATTGATTCGCTTGAATGGCTTCGTATCGAAACTTCACTCGAACGGTATCAGAGGAAAAGGTGCTCAAATCGATGATAATCTCTTTCCAAGGAGAGGTTTGGCTAGCCTGAAGGTTTCCTGAAGTATCTAGGACCGTCGCCGTAGTTCCGCTTAGGTTTTCGATAATCACAGAAAAGTTGCCAATTTGTGTTTGATTAGAATACCCATGAATCCAGAATTTTAATTCGGGGTCAGTAATTGATGACAACGAGATCCATGGTGTTATTAAAACAGGTTTTGTTGGAGATACGCTAAGGGTAGACCTATGATTGATAGTCAAGTATCTTGATGGTCCTGTGGGCGTATGATCTGTGTTAGGGCCAGCATCTGTACCATAAGGGCTGTTACACAACTTCCAAAAGTGCAGTACAGCTCCTGAATCTTGGTAGCAAGATTGGAACGTACCTTGCTCAGTCCAATCATTCGATGGAACCCAGGCGGCACCACTAAAATCTTCACTCCATGGAGCTGGAAATACTCCGCAATCCGTTTGAATAGTCACAAAACCTGACCAAAGTGAAGTGTCTCCAACTCCGCAAATTGAACGTACTCTTACTGTGTAATTTGAGTTCGGTGCAAGGCCAGAGTAATTGAATGTATTTCCCGTTACTACTGTAGTGGCTCCTCCGCTAGGGGCAGTGCTGCCACTTGCATATTGTACTTCATAGGTGTTCGAGGAATTGGTGCTTTCCCATGAAATCAAAGCATTACTTACCCCGGTACTGAGGATTCTAATATCTCTAGGCTTTCTGCAACTGCCGTCCCATTCATCTACCTCAAAATCATCTAAACTCGTTCTACAATTAGCGCCATTGCTCTGTGTGGAAATTTCTCTAATGGTAGTGAAACGAAATTTTACAGTGTCGTCAACGAAACTATCCAAAGGATAAACCGCTTGATGCCATGGGCTGCTTTGAGAAACGAATCCACCGGAATTACCCGCCAAGGTATCAATGGGTAGCCAATTAGTATCTCCACTTACCTGTATATCAATACGTAGTTCCTGAATTTCTGAGCCATACATATGGTACCAAAAGGATACCTCTGGTGCAGTATCGTTCACCAAAGAAATCGGAGGAGTAACAAGTGAAGAAGCGGTATCATTGAATCCAAATGGATATGAATCGGCACTCAAATAGCCATTTCCACCACTCGTATTATCGCCTGAAGGCCCCGTATTTCCGTTGCTCCCACCAGTTACGCTGGGTGCTTTAACCCAAACATACCCTGTAGTAGTGCGGTCCCAACAGCTGTTTATAGTTCCCGAATTGAAAAAACTCGTAGGCGGGGACCAGCCACCACCTGTACCTGAAAATGCCTCCGTATAGGGAGTTGTTTTAATACAGTTTTGAGCCACACTAATCTCTGGATGCAACATGAGCATCATCGAGAATAAAATGAAATACGAGAAGAATTTGTGCTGCATATCCTTAAACCATACGCCTATTTAACCCACGATGATTTGATTGGTTCAAGGAGATAAATAGAAAGACAGAGTAAACCTTCGTCTCGATAGATACTCCTATCTTAGTATCTAAACCATTATCACTCAATATGTCCACCACAACACTCATCTTAGTCCTCGTAGGTTTTACCATCGTTGGAATTTTATTGGGAAGAATGACCTCCACGAAGTCCGTAGATGATTTTGCTCTAGGTGGCAGAAGTATGGGTTTTTTCCCTTCTTTGATGACTTTGAGTGGAACATTTGTAAGCGCCGTGACACTGATGGTATATACCAGTTTTGTATACATCTACGGCATTTCCGCTGCTTGGATATTTATAGGGTACACCCTTGGTTTTCTGTTGTTTATACCCTTCGCTTTAAAGATATATAGACTTGGGGTAGAACATGGATTTTTTACGTTGACCGATTATTTTGTCTTCCGCTACGGCCGTAAAACAGCCCGTTGGGTCATAGGTACCATCTTCGTGTGGTATGTGGGGTTATTGAGTACCCAACTCCTAGTCGGATCCAACCTTCTTAATGAACTCGGCGGTATCCCAGTAAACATTGCCAAAGTTAGTATGCTGGTGTGTGTGTTGACCTATCTATTGGTCGGAGGATTTGGTTCTGTCGTTAAGACCGATATGTTCCAATTCATGGTCATCTTTCTCGTCCTTATCCTAGTAAGCTTGACCATACAGCAAGGGGGAGATGTACCTCAAGAAATGTATGAGCCCTTTAATGCAGGTCCAGTGAATATCGTTGCCTTCCTGCTCCTCGGCATTCTTACACCTTTCGCTACCCAGGACTATTGGCAGAAAGTTTTCGCGATGAAGAATGAAAAGGTTGTCAAACAAAGTTTTGGCGTTGGGGCAGGGGTAAACATCTTATTGACGGTAGCACTCACTTACGTAGGCTTGATTGCACGTGCCCAATTTCCTATTTCAGAAGGAATCACCAACGAACATGCCGAAATGATGGTGTTGCGGACATTTACGGAATTGGTCCCTCCAGAATTTCAAATTGCCGTACTCATCGCCTTCTTCGCAGCCATTCTGAGTACTTCAGACACCTATCTGTTCTTGCTTAGCTTGAATGTGACAAACGACCTATTCCCAAATAAGGAGGAGAGTGCACAAGATGGGATCCAGCGTATTCGTAAAGCCCTAGTGATTGTTGGAATTCTAGCATTACTTATTGCACTGTTCTTCCAGCGAATCGAGGACATCGTAGTCACGTTTAAAGCATTGGGTATAGGTATATCCCCAGTGATCTTCTACGAATGGGCCGGAAAGCATGACAACAAAAGTTTGGTGCGTGCTCTTGTAGTTATGACTATTGTGAGTTTGTCGGCCAGTTTGTGGATGATGTACACTGCTGGTAAGATTGATCCAGCTATTGCCTTCGTAAGTATCGGAACCTCCTCTATAGTCTACGGCGTGAGCTATGCCTTGAGAAAAAAGGCATAAAAAAACCCGCGTAAACGCGGGTCAAACAAATAAACAAAACACAAAAAGTGTCTACGTGAAAAGCTCTTCTACTGGACTATTATCAGATTCCTCAACTTGCGTCTGAGGTAGTCCTTCAATCACCACTACGGGCTTTTGAATTGTTTTAAAAGGGTACATAGTTTAATAGTTTAGGTTGGTTGTGGTACTAATATACCAATAATCCATTCAAAACCAAGGTTATGAACATAATTTGACGGTTTATTAACAGATAGTTAAGTTTAAAACGCTACAATCGGACGATGCGCTCAACTTTCCTGAAACCTTGGGAACCACTAATTTCAATGATATAAATTCCTTGAGCTAAAGTGCTCATATCGAGATAAAGTTCAGCTGGCCCAGAGGGAAGTAATCGCCCGGCCAAATCTTGCACCTTTTGACCATTTTCAAAGAATAATCGTGCCTCAATGTTTTGCTCTACCTCGAGATTGAACTCAACAGTTACAGTAGTGGCGTCGGCGACAGGGTTAGGGAATACACGACCACCATCGGGATGCAAGGGCACGATGGTATCCATACTAAACACTTGTGAAATAAATGTTCGGTTTTGGTTCGGTCCATCACCATAAAAGCCCGCCATCCAGGCTTCCGAAGGAATGAGCTCTCCATTAGCATCGAACATAGGCTGCACGGCGAAATAATCTCCCCAACGCTCATAACTATCGCTGTGACGGTCAACATATGTAGTACCGTTCTTCAGGTCAATAGGGTCCGAGAAAGTAGTATCATTGCCTATTAATACGGCACCCATGCCAGGATGACCATCAATGGACGAGAAGTTGAACCCAATCAAACACTGGGTTTGCTTTGGATGGACGCCGGTCCAAGTAATGTTAGGATAAGCCAAATCCCGCACAGGATCCCATAACACACGACCGGTCACTCTAGGGGCCGATGATACGTTAGAGATAAAACCATGGTATATCCCAGCATTGGCATTATTGCCATGAGCCGTAGTACTGACAAATTGAATCCAATCGTCTTTCTGAATAGCGCCCAAAACGCGGCCGTCGTTAGTCTGCAGCCCTTTAGTAGCATCGCTGGTATCTGTATCTCCTTGCTTTCCATTCGGAGGTACACCATAGGGTAAATTCGTCACCAGCGCTTGTACGTCTACAGTAGTGTCCACATCTCCCTCGTTTAAGGAAACCAAGAAAATAGTGTCGTTTTGAAGGTCAAAGTTCCGGTTACTAAGGAAATACAACTTGTCGGCTATATTGTCGTGACCACGCACAGCATGAAGATTTCGAACAAGTCTTCCGTTGTGCTTAATCTGTGTGTATACCGAAGCCATTACGTTGCCGCCTGAGAATCCTGCGAGTTTATCTAGATGCCAGATAACAGAGCCGTCAAAACCGACTTGCCAGCTCACGTTGGGAATAATCAGGTTTCCAGTAATGACCACACCTGTCTCGCTCAATGCGACAGCAGGAAAGTCTGTCCAACGATTGTTATTTAATGGATTTCCGTTTAAACGGTACACGTGCCAAGGATCCGATGGGTCGTTAGTAGAACTAAAACATACAATGATCTTACTATTGGCCGCATCATTGTCTTTAAGGAAGACCAAAACAAATCTATCCTGTGTAGGGTCGTAGATAAGCTTGGGATCGTAGTAGTTCTCAAAGCTCGAGCCATTTGCCATCTGCTGTAAGCTGAATAAACCAACAGGAGAGGGCATTATCAAATCTCCTGTGTGAATATCCTGCGCCCAAAAAATGCTATTTACGGCCGCACAAAGAATGCCATCTTTGCTGATTGCCATCGCATTATCATTTGGGATACCTCCGCTGAAGTCAAAGGGGCTTCCATTTGGAGTGAGGCGATAGATGGAAGTTCCGTAACCCGCAGTAGGACTGGGGGTTGTCGTTGTTTTCAATGTCGCAGAAGAAGCCGGAAAGTTGCGGTGATCTTGAGCTGTTTTTTGAGAAGCTAAGAAGGCCTTGTAATTATCACCGCCAGGAACGGGTGCTCCTGTAGGGTACAAAAATGAAACTGCTTCAGTAGCCGCCAAGCGTGGATCAAAAGTACCTGCATATTCCACAGTAACTTTGGAGCTATTGAAATTCTGTGCGTTAAGGCCTAAGGCACAAAGGATGAAAATGACGAGTAGTTTTTTCATTTAAGTCTGAATTACTCCAGGATTATATTTTGCAATATCAGGGTTATGGTTGGCCATCGCAATACCATAACTCAACCATTGTCTAGTGGCAGCAGGATCGATGATTGCATCAACCCACAAACGAGCAGCTGCATAATAGGGACTCATTTGTTCCTCGTAACGCTTCTCAATCTTTTCTTTGAGTGCTTTAAGGTCTTTTTCGCTAAGTTCTTCTCCGCTTGCCTTCAGACGAGATTTTTCAATCTGCAGAAGGACCTTAGCCGCTTGAGCACCACCCATAACAGCAAGTTTTGCGTTAGGCCAGGCTAGAATAAGTCGGGGATCATAGGCTGTTCCGTTCATAGCGTAATTACCTGCACCGAAGCTATTCCCTGTGATAACGGTGAATTTAGGTACGGTCGAGTTCGCTACCGCATTAACCATTTTAGCCCCATCCTTGATGATACCTCCATGTTCACTTTTTGAGCCTACCATAAAACCGGTAACATCTTGCAGAAAGATAAGCGGGATGCGTTTTTGATTACAGTTAGCAACGAATCTAGCAGCCTTATCAGCACTGTCGCTATAAATCACACCGCCAATCTGCATTTCGCCTTTAGCGTTTTTAATAATGGATCTGTTGTTCGCTACGATACCTACTGCCCATCCATCTAGTCGAGCATAGCCGCAATGTATGGTTTGTCCGTAGGATTCTTTATAGGGCTCCCAACTACCGCTATCTACGATACATTTAATAATCGGTAGGTTATCGAACGGCTTTCCATCATGTGGAATGTATCCATAGATTCGCTTGGCATCTTCTTCCGGAGCTACAGCTTCGATTCTATTGAAGCCAGCCTCAGGGAAGGCGCCCATCTTATCGAAAATATTTTTGATGGTATCGAGCGCTTCTGAATCGTTTTCACACTTGTAATCTGTCACGCCGGAGATATCACAATGTGTATCTGCTCCTCCCAGGGTTTCATTATCCACATCTTCACCTATGGCTGCCTTAACTAGGTACGAACCGGCCAAAAAAATGCTGCCAGAGCCTTTAACGATAAGACTCTCATCGCTCATGATGGGTAAATAGGCACCACCAGCTACACAGCTGCCCATGATGGCTGAAATTTGGGGAATACCCATTCCCGACATGATCGCATTGTTTCTGAAAATGCGTCCAAAGTGCTCGCGATCCGGGAATATTTCATCCTGAAGGGGTAGAAAAACACCGGCGCTATCTACGAGATAAATGATAGGAATGCGATTCTCCATGGCAATCTGCTGGGCTCTTAGGTTCTTCTTACCCGTAATAGGGAACCAAGCGCCCGCTTTCACCGTGGCATCATTAGCAACCACGATGCATTGACGACCCTTTACTTCAGTGAGCACAACGACTACGCCGCCCGCAGGACAACCGCCGTATTCTTTATACATGCCATCACCGGCAAAAGATGCAACTTCAAGGCAAGGAGCATCTTTATCGATAAGGTATGATATGCGCTCTCTGGCGGTTAGTTTTCCTTGATCGCGCTGTTTTTGAAGCTTAGCGCTACCGCCTCCGAGCTCAACTTTAGCTTGACGCTGCTTGAGTTCACTGAGGAGTAGTTTGAGTTCGTCTTCGTTTTTATTGAAGGATAGGTCCATGAAGTATGCTGTGGTTCTTACTTAAGTTGTTGCTCATTGAGGTAGTCCCATGAGCTTCGCCCTAAGTTAAACAACAGATCTAAGGCACTCAAGTTGTTTTGGAAACCATTTTTAGAAAAAAATACTTGGTGGTATTCGGTATTAGTAAAGGATTGTGGCCCCTTAGGACTCAAACTTCTCAAATCATTGCCACTAAAGTCAAGTTGGTAGTTTGAGGTTGGTTTCCAATTACTTGGCGCATCAAGCCAATGCAACATCAAATCAAGAATACGCGTGTTGAGCTCCCAAAGTGTCTCTGGCTGGTCGTTTAGGATGTCAACCAAATCTGGCATAAGAACCTCGAAGAAAGGACTTTTTGCATAGGCGCTTTCAATAGCCTTAAGGTGGTCTTTCGTCCAATTTTCTGCGTAACTAATAGTGCATTCCCGAATGCCCTTCAACTGTTTTTGCACCGGGACATTCAACACTTGAATACCCTGCGGCCCTGAAATCAAGGCACGACTCCTATACGTTTGCTTCTGAAAATTCTCATACGCCTCTAACCAAACCTCTTTTCCCTGAATGTAGTGTGCGAGCCACTCGATATTGGGTAAATAGGCAATGGATAGAAGGGTAGTGGACATTATTTATTCTTTCTGCGTCGGATGAACATCACGATCTGATACAGTCCAAGTACGACTATAAAATGCCAAAAATAGCTCGTTCGCTCTCCATCGCCATTAACGGTGGAGAATACACGTTCGGTTCTGATTTTCTTCAGTCCTTTACCGTGTTTATCCCAACTCATCCAGATAAATACAGGCTTACCGACTATGTGATCTTCAGGCACATACCCCCATTTACGGCTATCTAGTGAATTATGGCGATTATCTCCCATCATCCAATAGTAGTTCTTTTCAAAGGTGTAGGTTGTGGCCACTTCACCATCTATAAGTACCGTACCGTCTTTTTTAATTTTGAGTTCGTGACCTTCGTATTCGCCAATAATCCTGCGGTAAGCATTTATATTCCAATCATCGAGTTCAACGGTAGTACCTGCTTGGGGAACATAAAAAGGCCCATAATTATCCCAAGTATCACCATATGGACGCTCACCATGGCCTGTATCTGGATTTGGAAAGAGAATATTTGCAGCTTGGTCTTTTTGGATCTGAATTAAACCGGCAGGAAGCGTTGTGTCTACGGCCGTCCCAGGACGGTCTGCAATAATTGGCCATACATTTTTCACGTTCTCAAGTGACTTCATTGCCTCAACATGGCGCTCTTGCATGAACATAATGTATTCATCTTGAGCGACTTGATAGACATCTTGGTCTGTAGGGTACTTCCGATACTCTTCATTAGTCAGATAGTTAATATCCATTCTTGATTTCAGCCACTCTCTAGTGAATCCACGCCCATCTGTTTTAATGTAGTAGAGGTATTGCGGGTAGCTGCGATCTGGGAATCGGAAAGGAATCCCATTAATGAAAACATTTCGATCCACGATGTTCAAACTATCACCAGGTGTCCCGATGCAGCGTTTCACGTAATTTTCCTTTTTGTCTACTGGCATGTTGTCCATAGGGTAATTAAACACCACCGGATCTCCTGATTTTATCGCCTCAAAAGCGGGTAAACGCAAGTAAGGAATTTGAGGCCAAGCTACGTAGGAGGGGACCCCTAGGAATGGCACTTTGTTGTGCACTAAAGGCAAGGATAGTTGCGTCATTGGCACACGAACCCCGTAGTGCATTTTTGACACGAAGAGGAAATCTCCCACCATTAAGCTCTTTTCCATAGAGCTCGTTGGAATGGTATACGCCTCGAAGGTGGTTGATCGAATCACTGTAGCAACAACAATCGCGAAGAATATACTATTCACACCATCCCCAAGGTTTTTCTTAATGTATGCATCGTCACGTCCCCAAAACTTCAGTTGCTCTTTGTAGTTCAAATAGCCTAAATACAGGCCAAGTGAGCCCATGACAGCTGCTGTTTGCCAAGTCTTTCTGAATTTAAATACGTGCAACAGTTCATAGACCATGATGATGCCCATGACCACACCAACTACGGGAATACAGTAGAGCAGCACCCAATACGTAGGGCGATCCGCAATCTTTACTAAGACATAGGTATTGTATACGGGGATAAATGCCTCCCAAGCTTTGCGATCAGCCGCAACATAAAACTTCCAAGAAATGGCTCCGAACCACAATGCTTGGACTAGAGTGAAGATGATAAATTCCATGGGGTGAAACTAGTAATTATGGGAGGTTTGGGTTGTTAGTGTAATGTGAAAAATCAAAGTCCTAGGACATCACGCATATCAAAGGCTCCAACCTTTCCCGGAAGCCACTCTGCGGCAATGACCGCACCTAGTGCAAACCCTTCTCGACTGTGCGCCTCATGTTTTAAGGAAATGGTATCAATGGAACTGGCATAGCTGACTTCATGCGTTCCAAAATAGGGATCAATACGATCGGCTGAAATGGAAATTTTCCCTTCTTCTCCGGACATTGTCCAACCGGTGAGCTCATCGTAAGATGACAAGACGCCTTCTGCTGCCGTGATGGCTGTTCCAGAAGGCGCATCCTTCTTACCAGTATGATGTATTTCATGGATAGTAGGTACATATTCAGGATGGTCACTCATTAATCGGGCGAGGCGTTCGTTCATGACGAAAAAGAGGTTCACCCCGAGCGAAAAGTTCGAAGCGTAAAGGAACCCTACTTGGTTTGCCTGTGCAGCAGCGTCGGCATCACCTTTATGTTCAAGCCATCCTGTAGTTCCACTTACCACAGGAATTCGGAGTTCTAGTAGGTTCATGATGTTTTCCCTTGCCGCGTCTGGTTGGGTGAACTCAATGGCAACATCTACACCCCTCAACTCATCGGTATTAAAACTACCTCCTTTGTGTATGTAAGAGATAGTATGTCCACGTTGGGTTGCAATCTTTTCGACCGTTTTACCCATTCTTCCGTATCCTATAATGGCGATGTTCATGGTAGTGTGTAAGTTAAGCGAAGTCCAGGTGCCGAGACTAATGACTCTTGATTCGCAAAATATTGTTTAGTAGTTAGTTGAGGTCGTATACTTAAATCATCACTCACGTCAAAATCATGGAGATGTGCATCAATATTTGCATCTAAAATGCCCAGGAGGTAGATACCTAAAACACCGAAAAGCGCATATTCGCGTTGGGTTCTTAATTGCTCCATGTATCCAATTGATTCCTGCGCTACACCGTTTGCGGTATTTTGATAAAATGGGGAAGGAACACCGGTAAAAATTTCTGGTGCGGCAGCCTCTAACTCACTTCTTGTTGTGAGGCTTGGATTGTCAATGATGAATTGTAAAACGCTTTCGTAGGCATTGAATTGACCGTTTAGTTGACCATAATAGTAAACGGTACCACCAATACCACCCCAAAAAAGTGGTGCCTTCCAATACTTCCCATTATAAATCTGACCAGCTCCTGGAATTAACGAAAGGGTGGTGGCTAGCTTTATATTGTGTGCCTGTGCTGGGGTATGCAAGCTATCCTGATGTTGTGCTTTCCCTTGGGGGCCAAGGAAAAAAAATAGAACAATCAGTAGCGCAGGTCTCATGAATTAAACTTCGAAATGATACGCTGCAGGTCTTCGTCAGAAGTAAAATCAATTAGGATTTTCCCTTTCCCGTTAGCTTTCATTTGAATGTTCACTTTGGAAGAGAAATAGTTACCCAAGTCTTTGGAGAGTGCTTCTATACTTGGGTTTGCGGGAGTCGGTGATTTTGCCGGCTTAGGGGATTTAATAGATTGCGCTAAGGCTTCGGTTTGGCGTACACTCAAGCCACCTTTAAGAATTTTTTTATACAAAGCAATCTGATCATTCTCAGAAGGCAAATTCAACAACGCTCGTGCATGCCCCACTGAAAAAACAACAGAGGCAGCACCATCGCCATTTTCGTCAAGGCTTTCATTACGGTGAATGTCACGGAGTTCAGCTTGAATGATTGCGGGTAATCTTAGTAGGCGCATAAAGTTCGTAATGGTCGAACGTCCTTTACCTAAACGCTTGGCGACTTCTTCTTGAGTAAGGCCCAATTCATCCATCATGCGTTTACAAGAATACGCCATCTCAATAGGGTCGAGGTCCTCACGTTGCAAGTTCTCAACGATTGCCAACTCGAGCATGTTCCTATCATCAGCTAATCTGATGTAGGCTGGAATCTCTGTTAATCCAGCGATTTGAGAAGCTCTGAACCTGCGCTCACCCGAGATTAACTCGAATTTCATACCATTCTTGCGAACGGTTATAGGCTGAATAATACCTAGTTCGCTAATACTTTGGGCTAGCTCAACCAAAGCATCATTATCAAAGTTAGAACGAGGTTGAAATGGGTTCGTAGTGATATCTTCGATGGAAATCATAGCGACCTTGCCTACGAGCTTTTCAGCGCCCGCATCAGTCACTTTATTCACCTTAGCGATTTCTTCACCAAGAATAGCCGAAAGGCCTTTTCCCATTGCTCGTTTTGCCATATTACCCTTGTTTTGCGAGTATCTCTTGTGCTAAAGTAAGATAATTCTCTGCGCCTTTGCTCCCGGCATCGTAAGTAAGAATATTCTCACCGTAGCTAGGGGCTTCACTCAATTTTACATTTCTGTGGATTACAGATTCGAAAACCAATCCTTCGAAATGGTTTCTAACCTCATCAGCCACCTGGTTCGAAAGTCGTAATCTACTGTCAAACATCGTCAAAAGAAGCCCTTCAATCTCCAAATCTGGATTGTGCAGTTCTTGTACTTTCTTAATGGTATTCAACAACTTTCCTAACCCCTCGAGTGCATAGTATTCGCACTGAATAGGCACTAAAATGGAATTTGCCGCCGTCAAGGCATTTAGTGTAATAAGGCCTAAAGACGGAGCGCAGTCGATGATAATGTAGTCGTAATCCTCTTTGATCGTCTCCAAAGCTTTCTTTAAAAAGTACTCTCGCTTTGGTTGGTCGATAATTTCCAACTCTACTGCGACTAAATCCAAATGTGCAGGTATGATGCTCACACCAGGGGCATCCGTTGATTGCACTAAAGAACGAGCATCTTTGGCACCTTCGATCAGCTCGTAGGTTCCTTCTAAGGCTTGTTCTGGGTTGAGGCCGAGTCCACTTGTTGCATTTGCTTGAGGATCCGCATCTACAATCAAAACACGCTTTTCGAGCGCACCTAAAGCTGCACTAAGATTTACAGCGGTGGTGGTTTTACCGACGCCGCCTTTTTGGTTTGCAATCGCAATAATTCTAGCCATAGACGAGGAGACTTAAATGAGAAACTCAAAAGTAAATCATTGAAGTACGAAATACTAAAAAAGTAATGAACACCTTGTTTACGATATATCCAATTGGCCCTCCAACTGCATTTGAATAAGTTCGGCATAATGACCGTTACTCGATTCAAGTGTCTCTGGACTGCCAGACTCAATAATAACGCCATTTTCTAGGCAGATTATTTGCTCACAGTGCTTCACGCTACTAACTCTATGGGCAATAATAATTCCACTTAAATTGGCCGTTGCTGTTCGGAGGTTATTAAGGATGAGTTCCTCAGTTTCGGTATCTACAGCACTTAAACAATCATCCAAGACAATGACTTGTGGCTTTTTAATCAAGGCTCGAGCTATACTCACACGTTGTTTTTGTCCTCCACTCAAAGTGATTCCGCGTTCTCCAACTCTTGTTGCATAGCCTTTATCAAAACCAATTATATTTTCATGAACACCCGCAGCTTTCGCCGCAGCTTCGACCTCATCTTGGTCTAATGTATCCATGCCAAAGGCAATGTTATTGGCAATACTGTCACTGAAAAGAAAAGCTTCTTGTGGTACCCAGCCCAAGTATTTTTTGAGCGTTGGTAGGTGCCACTCTTTTAAATCCACCCCGTCAATATAGATCGTTCCCTCTGTAGGGTCGTATTGGCGCACCATTAATGCTGCAATGGTACTCTTTCCGGCTCCGGTCTTACCAAGGATCCCTAAGCGGGTACCGGGAGCTATGTCGAAACTCACTTTGCTTAGGGCTGTTATCCCAGAATTTGGATAGGTGAAACTGACTTGATCGAAGGTTATAGCTCCTTTGAATTCCTTGGGCTTATAGGTGCCCGATTCAAACTCGGGTTCCTCTTTTAAGAATTCATCCAGTCGTTGCATCGACGCATCTGCACTTTGCACCAGAGAGGTCACCCAACCTATGGATGCAATTGGCCAAGTGAGGAGGTTAACGTAATAGATAAACTCTGTGATGTTTCCAGCGCTTACTTGACCTGCAAAGAATAATCGGCCACCAACATAAATGGTGATCAACGTACTGATGCCAACCATCAGAATCATCAGCGGCTGGAAAGTAGCATTGACGCGGAATAGGCGCTCATTCACTGCGCGGTATTCAATGGCTTGTTGCTTGAAATTTGAACTAAACCAAGGACTCTTATGGTAAGCCTTTATAACTCGTGTTCCAGAAAATGATTCTTGCGCAAAGGTGCTCAGTTCCGACAATTGTTCTTGAACTTTTCTCGACCGAATATGAATCAAATTTGCCACTCGATACACCAAAAAGGCAAGAAAGGGCAGGGGAACAAGGGTCAACAGCGTCAACTTAGGGCTGACGGAAATCATGATTGAAATCACTAGTATGATGGTAAACCCTGTGTTCAAGGTATACATAATAGCGGGACCTACGTACATACGCACCTTACTTACGTCTTCGGAAATCCGATTCATTAAATCCCCCGTACTATTATTCTTATAGAAGCGTTGCGTTAGCCTTTGGTAATGAGCGAATACAGTATTCTTTAAATCGAATTCTATGTGGCGCGACATTACAACAATGGTTTGTCGCATGAAATACATGAAGATGCCTTGCAAAACGGCTGAGGCGATGATGTACAAGCCATATTTTACTAAAGCACCGCTCACATTCGCATCTTGTGCATTACCCGAGCGGTAATTCTCGATGATCGTTGCAATGGCATCGAAACTGTTTCTGATAAATAGGGCTGGGAAAAGCTTGAAGATTACCGAAACAATTACGAAGAATGCGCCGGCAATGAGGAGCCACTTATGTTTAAGGAAGTACGGATTTAGTTTTTTTAATGCGCTCATTGCTCTAGGTGCCTCTTTCGAAGTGTATATTTGCCGCTATAAAAACAGTCCTTTACATGCGGAGCCTCAAAAATAACATCAGTTTGCCGAACTCGTTCACAACGATGCTCCGACTCTTCATTTATTTACAAGCATGATTACAAGACGACACATTCGTATCAAGGTCTTGCACCATCTATTTGCCCAAAGTTCGGACGATAGTATGGATGCAGCGCTATTGCTCAAAAATTTGAACAAAAGTTTAAATGAAGTTCATGAGCTGTTTGCTTGGGACATGAGCGCCTTCTTACGCCTATATAAAGAGGCGATGGCACAATACGAGAGAGTAGAGAGCAGAAAACAACCGGATACAGAACTTTTAACCCGTATTGCACACTTTACGGAGTTGCCATTTTGGCAATTGTGTGAGGAGAGTAGTGCACTAACTACCTTGATCGAGGGTGCACATTGCAACTGGAGTGATTATGATCAGCATTTCCGTAACCAATGGGATGCCTTGTTTGAGAGTGATCGCTATGCTCAGTTTATAGCTGGTCCCAAGGATTTCGCTGCACAAAAACGTTTCATACGTGAACTGTATCAAATCAATATTGCGGAAAATGAATTTCTGCATGATGTCTACGAGGATCAAAATGCGCAATGGGGCGATGATTTAGATGCTGCTCAAATGATGTCTGCAAAGGTGATCTCAAGCTGGAAAGAGACAAATACACCTTTGATCATACCGCAACTGTTTAAGGATTCGTCGGACGCTTCATTTGGTGCTATGCTAGCGCGCAAGTACTTTGAATTTAACGCAGAGAGTCAAGATCGCATTGAATCAAAAAGTCGGAACTGGGAGAGTGATCGAATTGCTAAGATGGACATCATCCTCATGAAACTTTGCATTGCCGAGTGGCGTGGTTTTGAGGAGATTCCTATCAAAGTAAGCTTGAACGAGTACCTAGATCTAAGTAAGCAATACTCTACGCCAAAAAGTTCTTCCTTTATCAATGGTATTCTTGATAAAATCGTTGCTAATTTGCAGGAGGAAGGCCTGATCAATAAGGTGGGCCGTGGAATGATTGACTAATAACAAAAACATATGAAAAGAACAGTTTTAGCCATTGCAGCAATCGCATTCACAGTAGCTTCATGTGGAAACGCAACAGACCGCATTAAATCTTCAGACGATTCAGGAACCGAGACGATGATGGAGGCTTTGCCGGAAATCACTTTCGCAGAGGAATTCCATGATTTTGGAGAGGTTCAAGAGGGTCAGGTTGTTGAGCACACATTTACCTTTACTAACGAGGGAGAAGGTCCACTAATCATCTCTAACGCTCAAGGTTCATGTGGATGTACTGTACCAGATTGGCCAAGACAACCTATCGCGCCTGGTCAGACCGGACAAATTAAAGTGAGTTTCAACTCTAAAGGCCGCGCAGGTCGTCAAGATAAGCGCGTTACATTAACAACAAATGCAGTTCCTCAGTCGAAGGTGTTGAATATCACATCGACTGTAATTGCTAAAGACAAGTAAAATGCAATCAATATTTCTACAAGCTCAAGGGGGCGCTATGAGTTTACTCCCATTCGTACTTATCCTTTTGGTGATGTACCTATTTTTCTTCAGACCTCAAATGAAGAAGCAGAAAGAGGAGTCCCGATTTCGTGAAGAAGTTAAAAAAGGTGCCCGGATTGTCACGACTAGTGGAATTCATGGAAAGATTCTTGAGGTAGCTGACAAACACCTGATCATTGAATCGGAAAACTCAAGATTAAAGATTGAGAAAAGCGCAGTCAGTAAAGAATTGAGTGCCCAATACAATCAGTAAGTTCTTAACTTAGAAACCGGCGAAAGCCGGTTTTTTTTATGCGTACAATTCAATCAAATAAATGGTTAGAGGGGGCTCTTTTCGTGGCGTTCGCATTCGCGGTCTGGTTCGCAATGCGCGTGGCTAATACAAAGGTCTCCAAGCAGATTAATATTGAATTGGTAGCTACAGGACGGGGCATCGAAGGTAAACGATGGCTTAGCGATAGTACGGCCGAAATTGCTGTGACCATCGAAGCCAGCGGTTTAGATGCTTTGTTCATGCAAAAGTTCGACCGCCGCAAAGTGGTGTTTAAATCATCGGATTTTGTTGCTTCATCCTCTTCGAAATCGTACGTCCTACGGCCAGATGTCCAGGCTATTTTACGAGAGCAATTTGGTTCAGGATATTCCTACATTCTTAGCACTGATACGGTAGTGTTTGCCTCGGAGAAAATGCTTTCTGCAAGAAAAAAGGTGCGAATCCAAAGTAAAGAATCTTTGACTAAGGCCATCGATGCACGTTGGGTAAAACGTCCGGAATTGGAAAACGACTCAATTACCATTTTTGGCCCCAAAGAGCTCGTTGAAACTTGTGAACCGTATGTGGAGATGCCAAAAATAGAATGGCAAGGTGCTCAAACCTTAGAATTGCCCTTGTTGGGAATTGAAAGGAGCATATCCACAGATCAACATTGGATTAAGCTAGTAGGAGAGGCAGCTCAATGGGCGGAACAGAAAGTTGAAAAGACCATTGTATATCAGAATAAATCTGTCCGTGTTGAGCTTTGGGTGAGTGGGCCGTTGAAAGAATTGGCCCAGGATAAATTTAAAGAATCCATAACGTTGGAGTGGCGTATAGAAGGAGAGCGATTGCGTATCGATCCTTTTAGTTCTAATCCTAACGTGGTTGTATTAAGCTATTCACCCAAATATTTGCAATTATGAAGCCAATTGTCTGTGTTACGGGAGGAATAGGTTCTGGAAAAAGTGCCGTTTGTGCCTATTTCGCATTAAAAGGACTTCCTATTTACTACAGTGATAATAGGGCTAAGGAAATCATGGTCGAAAATCCATCGGTTCGAGAAGCGTTGATTTCTCTTTTTGGGACAACAGTGTATTCAAATGATGGGGAACTCAATAAAGAGGTATTGGCCCAAGCTATTTTTAATAATGTTGAATTAAAGCAGCAACTTGAGCAAATTGTCCACCCGGCCGTACATGAGGATTTTAATAATTGGGCACAATCTCAGCAAGGACCTGTTTTAATCAAAGAAACTCCCTTGGCTATTGAAAAAGGCGATACTACATGCCAAGAACTCTTAGTTGTCATGGCGAGCTCAGCAACACGCATACAACGCATACAAGCTCGAAACCCTGAGTGGAGCAACGAAGAAATAATGGCTCGAATCTCGAACCAAGTCTCTGATGAGGAGCGCAAAAAAAAGGCATCCATCCTGGTTTGGAATGATGCCTCTTTGGATGAATTATACCATCAGCTCGATCAGCTTCTCACTAAATGGATTTGAACCAACCCATTCGGGTAAGATTTGGTTTTAATATTAGACCACTCTAAGACTTGGTCATTCTCCCTAAATAATGGAATTCCTTTACCCAATGTAGTTGGAATGTAGGTGAGTATCATCTCATCGATAAGATCAAGGCTATGTAACTGAGCGTTTGTCGCACCTCCGCCAACTAACCAAATAACTTTATTTGATACCTTTTGTGCACGGAGTACATCAACAGAAGCATCGGTACTTACTGTAATACTGGGATCTGCAAGCTCGATGTCCTTAGACCTGCTCAATACAATGCACTCTTTGCCGCTGTACGGATAACCACCTTCGAATGAAATGATTTGAGCATAGGTGTTATAGCCCATAATTATGGTGTCTACAGTATCCAAAAAGGCTGCATAGCCATAATCTTCCTCAGGCAATTCAAACCTTGGGTGGTCAAGGAAATCAATTTTTCCGTGCTCATCGGCAATGTATCCGTCTAAGGACACTGCGGTGTAAAGAATAGTTTTACTCATGGTAGGTTTGGTTTATACTGGTTATAGCAAATCGTTTGCCAAGTTTGCTAGGGCAGAACGCTCTCCTTTCTCAAGGGTGATATGTGCGTACATATCATGTCCCTTAACTCGGTCAACCAGGTAACTCAATCCGTTGGATTGTTCGTCCAAATACGGGGTGTCGATTTGACGTACATCTCCGGTGAAAATGAATTTAGCACCTTCACCTGCTCGAGTTATAATAGTCTTTACTTCATGAGGCGTTAAGTTTTGGCTTTCGTCTACAATGAAGATAATATTGGCAAGTGATCGACCTCTGATGTACGCTAATGGTGTGATTACAATCTTTTCACGTTCAACCATTTCCTCCAACTGCTTGTATTCTTTGTCTCGGTCGCTGAAGGTGTTTTTAATAAACTTCAGGTTGTCCCAAAGTGGCTGCATGTATGGGTTGATTTTCTCCTTTGCATCACCGGGTAAATAACCTAAGTCTCTGTTAGATAATGGAACAATTGGGCGCGCGAGATAAATTTGTTTGAAATCCCTGCGTTGTTCTAACGATGCAGCTAGGGCCACCAATGTTTTCCCTGTACCCGCAACTCCAGTCAAACTGACCAGTTTAATGTCTGGATTTAAAATTGCATGAATGGCAAAGGCTTGTTCAGCATTTCTTGGTTTTATCCCATAAACGCTTCTTTTCTCTACATGATCGAGGGTTTTATTGTGCGCGTTGTAGTACGCCAACCCAGAGCTGTTATCAGATTTTAGGATGTAAAAGCAGTTTGCCATTGGTGCGAAATCTGGATTTTCCGCAATCACATCATCAATATCTAAGGATTTGTGCTCATAGAGATTAGAAAGGGTGGTGGCATTGAAATTCTCCACCGTGATTTTCCCTTTGAATAAGGAATCAACATCTTTGATTTTACCCGTTAGGTAATCTTCAGATTTAAGCTCCAAGGCCTTCGCCTTAAGTCTTAAGTTAATATCCTTCGTAATTAAAATAGTCTCGCGCGTGGGCTCCTCGTCTGAAATGTTCAATGCTGCATTAATGATGCGATGATCCATTTTTCGACCGAGCACCTTTTCTGCATCTACACCCGTACGAGAGGTGTCCATAATCACTTTAATGGATCCTTTCCCGGGGCCATCTAGAGGAATCCAATTCGTAAAATCCTTGCCTTCTGTAATGCGGTCCAAGTTTCTAATGAACTCGCGCGCTTCATAATTCTTTGAGTCGTGGCCTTTTTTAAACTCGTCCAATTCCTCCAATACAGAAATGGGAAGGACTACATCATGTTCCTCAAAACAGTTGATGGAGTTGTGGTCAAATAGAATTACAGAAGTGTCTAAAACAAAGATTTTTCTTGGTTTGGCGCCTTTAGCGCTCGCTTTCTTGGTAGGCATGCGATAATTGTTTGCAATTAAATTACCGCAAGTGGACGTTAGTTAGAAGTTAAGAATTGAAATCATCGACCAACTTACTAACCATACATTGTGAAAAAATAAGCCCGCGTTAAAAACGCGGGCTCGAACACAACACATCTACGTCTGGCTTATTAAGCCGTTACATAGAGGCTAGGGGCACCTTTTAGGAGTTCGGCCGAAGCCTGATCCTTGTATTGTTCAAAATTGGCCTCGAACTTCTTAGCCAATGCAATGGCATTTTTATCATATGCATCACCATCTGCCCAAGTATTCTTAGGATTCAAAAGTTCATCGGGGACCCCAGGGCAAGTAGTAGGCATGGCTAAGCCAAAAATGGGGTGTCTCTGGTAAGCTACCTGATCGAGTTTACCCTCTAAGGCAGCCGTAATCATTGCTCTGGTGTATCGAAGTTTAATTCGGTTACCCGTTCCGTAGGCGCCACCAACCCAACCTGTATTGATTAGCCATACGTTCACACCGGCCTCTTCCATTTTTGTGGATAGCATATCAGCATAACGTGTCGGGTGCAAAGGCATAAAAGGCGCACCAAAACATGCGCTAAACACGGCCTTCGGCTCTGTTACGCCTTCCTCTGTACCTGCAACTTTTGCCGTGTAGCCGCTGATAAAATGGTAAGCTGCTTGATTTGGATCTAGTTTAGAGATCGGAGGTAATACGCCATAGGCATCCGCCGTTAGGAAGAATATGTTTTTGGGGTTGTTCGCCAAACTTTCTGGCTGGATGTTCTGTATATGCTCAATAGGGTAGCTCACCCTGGTATTCTGAGTAATGCTCGTATTACTGAAATCTACATTGCCGTTTTCATCCATGATGATGTTCTCCAAAATGGCGTGCGGCTTAATAGCATTATAGATATCAGGTTCATTCTCTTGAGTCAAATCAATGGCCTTTGCATAACATCCACCTTCAAAATTGAAAATGGTATTATCAGCACACCATCCGTGTTCGTCGTCGCCTATCAATTTTCGCGCTGGATCTGCACTTAGGGTAGTTTTACCTGTTCCACTGAGTCCAAAGAAAATAGCAGTATCACCATCTTCTCCCACGTTAGACGAACAGTGCATACTCAAGACATTCTTTTCATGTGGAAGAATGAAGTTCAATGCGCTAAAGATTCCTTTTTTGATTTCACCGGTGTAGCCGGTGCCGCCGATCAGAATGGTTTTTTCTGTAAAGCTTAGCACTGCGAAATTTTCTTGGCGTGTTCCATGTATTTCAGGATTAGCCATGAATCCAGGCGCATTCAATACGGTCCATTCGTGCTGAAAGTCTTCGAGATCCGCCTCAGAAGGACGCAAAAACATATTGTAGGCGAACTGGTTCGACCAAGGAAATTCATTCACAACCCTGAGAGCCATCCGATAGGAAGGATGCGCGCCTGCAAATGCATCACGTACATACACGTCCTTATCATTGAGATAAGCACATAGATCGCGCTTTAATAGGTTGTAATGCTCTGTGGAAAAGGGCTTGTTAATGGGCCCCCACCAAACAGAATCTGCGGTCTTTTGATCTTTAACAATGAAACGATCCTCTGGGCTTCTTCCGGTAAACTTTCCAGTTTCGATAGCAATAGCGCCTAATGAAGAACGAACGGCCATACCGCGTTCAAGACTATGTGCTTCAAGAGTATCGGGACTTAGGTTGCTATAAACAGCATTTGCTCTGATGCTCAATGAGCTCAGAAAATCCAGGTGGTTCTGGGTGGTCATGACAATAAGTGGTTGGTTCTATAATAGGTATGGACAAAGTTAGCAGGTCATTTTATAAAATGACTTTCTGTAGGCAAAAATTATCCTCCAATTCTCAAAATTTATCCCAAGCCCCTGACTATGCCTTCTTTGGCCACCAAAGAGAGAGCCAACCCGCGACAAAAAGTAGTCCGCCAATAGGGGTTAATGGACCTAAAATGCGAAGATCTATTCCCAATAATCGATCGAAAACGAGTAGATATATGCTAAATGAAAAGAATAAAATACCAAGCATCCATAACCGCATGGTACTTTTTCGATTCTCATCATTCGCCACAGCGAGTAGCGCGACACTATGCACGAGTTGGTAGAGAACGGCTGTTTTAAACGAGGCCATTTCTTCAGGCGATAAAACATCTTGTAGAGCATGTGCACCTAAGGCACCGAGAATCACGGCACTCGCGCCGAAAAAAGGAACAAAACTTTTCATAGATCTAAGATAGTAAAGGAGGGCATCGATTCAGTTGTTATATTTAACACGCTAACTTTTATTACAGTTATATTTTCAACATATGTCAAAACGTATTGTCCTTATTGGTGCCGGGTTAAGTACCCAAAGTTTAGTTCCTTATTTAAAGGACCGATTAGATTCAAATGGATGGTATTTGCGTGTGTTGGATAGAGATTTAGAAGTGGCTCAGCAACGACTTAATGGTGCTAATGAGACATGTTCGGCTGGTGCTTTGGATATCCAAGACCAAGAAGCGCTAGAGCAAGAGGTTAAAGGGGCACATTTGGTTATTTCAATGGTACCTGCCCATATGCATATGAACATTGCTAAAACGGCATTGAAATTTGGAGCGCATCTGGTTACAGCAAGTTACAGCACCCCAGAAATGCAGGCCTTGAACACTGAAGCTCAGGCTGCGGGATTAGTCTTTTTGAATGAATGTGGGCTGGATCCCGGCATAGATCACATGAGCGCAATGAAACTTCTCGATCAGATTCGTGGTGAAGGAGGTAAGGTGGTACTCTTTGAGAGCTTCACCGGTGGGTTGCTGAGTCCGGAATCTGAGGCGGGTAACCCTTGGCGTTACAAATTTACTTGGAACCCGAGAAACGTGGTTCTCGCCGGGCAGGGAGGTGCCGTAAAATTCATTCAAGAAGGGAAGTACAAGTACATTCCTCCTCATATGGTATTTCGACGTACAGAATTCATGGACGTCGAGGGTTTCGGCCGATTTGAGGGCATTGCAAACCGCGATAGCTTGAAATACCGCGAGGTTTATGGGCTGGAAAATGTAGAGACGCTGTATCGCGGTACGTTGAGAAGACCTGGATATGCTCGAGCCTGGGACTGTTTCGTAAAGTTGGGAATGACCGATGATTCCTATCAAATTGCCAATACTCACTTGCTTTCATTTAGAGAATTTACCAACCTATTCTTGGCATATAATCCAAGTGATAGTGTCGAATTAAAACTGAAGTATTATTTGGGCATACCTCAAGATTCTGATCTTATGGATAAACTGGTATGGGCAGGTCTTTTCTCTTCTCAAATGTTCCCGTTCGAGAGCGCTACACCGGCGCAATGCTTAGAATACATACTACGCCAAGTTTGGACGCTGAAGCCCGAAGACCGCGATTTGATAGTAATGTATCATAAAATAGGCTGGGAGCGTGACGGGGAACGTTTCATGGTGGAAAGTTCCATGGGTGTAGAAGGAGAGAGCGCCACCAAAACAGCGATGGCAGCAACCGTTGGTTTGCCTTTGGGAATCGCCACGCGCCTAATCTTAGAAGGGAAGATTGAAACAACTGGGGTCCAATTACCTATGACGGCACAATGGTACAACCCGATTCTGGATGAGCTGGAATCAGATCATGGTGTCCGATTTTTCGAGAAATCGGTCCCGTATTCGGGATACTAAAGACTTGCGTAAAAAGGTGAAAGTACTTCTCTAGCTTCAGAAGTGTAGCACTGATTGCTTTCGTAAAGAGTGATTTTACGACGTTGTGGTTCAGATACTTCCTGCTTGGTCAAAGAATAGATACATCGATTTGCGGACCTATTTTCCTTTGGATGTACATGAATAATGCTGTTCAAATACAGTCCCTCATCTAAGGCCTCATCTAAAAATCGGTCGGACTGATCACACGGTAAAATCACCCAAAAGCAACCCGAGGTTTTCAAAAGACGGGCAGCATTGTGCACCAAACTCTTAAAATCTAGGGTCAACGCATGACGCGCTGCTGCTACACCTGCATCCATCTTCGTAGGTCCGTCCTCGAAGTAGGGAGGATTACTGACGATAATATCGTAGAGTAAATTCAATTCGAACTCTTGAATAGGCTCGTGATAGCAAACCATACGATTCGCGAAAGGACTGTCCTTAAAGTTCGCGGTTGCCTGTTTTGCGCTAGGACCATGGATTTCAACCGCATCAACATAGGCCTTTGGGAAGCGCTGTGCCAGCTGCATAGCAATGACTCCACTACCGGTTCCAATGTCCAAGGCATGCTGGACATCAAGTGGACCTAGGTGTTCGCCTGCAATAGCACCTAGTAGGCAGCCATCGGTATTCACGCGCATTGCACATTGATCATGCGCAACGCTAAACTCTTTCATTTCGAACGGTTTGAGGTAATTCATACGCCTCCGGACAAACTAAAAATCTTTGGACGCAAGGTGAAGAAATAGATGATATTCACCAAAGCAAATACGAAGTAAATGAAATTTGATTCGACCAATGTATAGGTGAGAAGTAGAACGGTTCCTAGTTCGACCATAATCCACTGCCAAATATGAATCTTTGTTAAAATCTTAAGTTTTTCCTCAAGTTCTTCAGTATGGCTGATTTTCAACATGCCTTTGTTCCAAATGGTTCGACCTAAGGAGTCAAGGACTATCGCGACAATAGGGATTACGATATGGTTTAATTGGCCCAAGATGAACTCAATAACAGCATTTTCCTGTGCAGCATATAGTACAATGGTTGTGATAACCAGCTGTGCCATCAGCAATACAGAATAAATCAGTTGTAATGAACTGGGATCGTATGCGGGTTTTTCATTCATCTTCTGTTACAGGTCAAGTAAACCTTCTGGTAACTCAAGATAAATGATTTTTTTCGCCTTATCTAGGCTTGAAATGAAAGGATCCACGGCGGGAATGAGATGTTCGCTTGATTCAGATGAAACAACGAACAAGTTTTGGCTAGTATTCTCTACCACATCTACAATTTTGCCGATAGAATTGCCCTTGACTACTACGTCATAACCAATGATCGCTTTGTCATAATACAGGTCATCTTCAACTTCGGGAAACATGCTTTGTGGCAAATAGGCATCGCGTCCGACTAATGCACTGGCTTGTTCAGGACTGATGTCCTCAAAGTACACGAGCAGCTTTTTGCCGTTAAGTTTGCCCTTTTGAGCAAAAAAAAATGGAACCAGCTCTTGGTTAATTTCCAAGAAAACTGATTCCAAATCTTTAAAGAATTGTGGGGTAGAGGAATCGATATGTAATATCAATCCACCTTTGTACCCGTGGAGTTTTGTGATTTTACCTAGTGAAAAGCACTGCTCCTTTTGCACAATTACTCTGCGCTTTCCTCTGCAGGAGCTTCTTCTGCTTCAGCAGCAACTTCTTCAGTTACCTCTTCTGCAGCTTCTTCACTAGCTTCTACTTCTTCAGCTGGGGCATTTGCAGCAGCAATAGCAGCTACACGTGCATTGTTTACTTCAGCTTCAGCAGCCAAACGGACAGATTTCGCTTTCGCATCTGCACTAGCCAATGACTCTACTTTGTTTTGAATCTTAGACTCCTTTTCGTTAGTCCAAGCATCAAATTTTGCTTCAGCTTGCTCTTCGGTCAAGGCACCTTTACGAACACCTTCTAGCAAGTGCTTCTTCATCATTACACCACGGTAAGATAGAATTGCACGAGCAGTATCCGTTGGTTGAGCACCTTTCATTACCCAAGATAGGGCTGAATCAAAGTTTAGATCGATTGTTGCTGGGTTGGTGTTCGGGTTGTACGTACCTAGTTTCTCGATGAAACGACCGTCACGCTTTGCGCGAGAGTCAGCCACTACGATTGAGTAAATAGGACGAGCTTTGCGTCCACCGCGTTGCAAACGAATCTTTGTTGCCATAATTAATTGTTTTACAAGGGTCCGAAACCCAGTTAATTAATAATTAATGAGCGGCAAAAGTACGTAAAGAAAATCAAAGACTACACTAGGTAGAAATTATCTTTCAATATGGATAAGTTTTGATCCTTCTGTTTCCATATTAAAATCGAAGGGTGTAGCGCCAACCGAATGCATAGCAGCATCAAGTGCACCATGTACATTTTCCGGTGCGTAGAAAAGCATAAAGCCACCGCCACCTGCTCCCAATAGTTTTCCGCCAAGTGCACCGGCAGCGAGCCCTGCATCATAGGTATTGGTTATTTGCGGCGTTGTAATTCCAGATGCCAGACGTTGTTTGAGTAGCCAATTTTCATGCAACAAAGCCCCAAAAGAATCCAAATCACCAGCTTCAATACAATCACGCAGTTTATACACGAGCCCAACCATTGTTTCCAAAGCTTTAAACTTGTCTTCTGCGGACGTGTTTTTCTTTTGTTCAGCGAGTATTGCACTAGCAGAACGTTGATTGCCAAGATAGTAGAGTTTTAGGTTTTGGTCCAATTGGTCACGGACCTCTGGCGAAATATTCACAGGTTCTACAGTAACCGTTCCGTCAGTATTGAATTCAATCACGTTTAGGCCCCCATAGGCTGCGGCATATTGGTCTTGCTTTCCAATGGGTTCTCCCAATAAATCAATTTCAATCCTACAAGCCCCTGCACCGAGAGATTCCTTAGAAACTTCATGGCCTATGTAGGTATTTAAATTATGTAACAAGCCAACAGTGAAGCTTGAACTGCTCCCCATGCCTGTGCCACCTGGGATATCAGCGATTGAACTTACCTCAATACCGTTCAGATTGAAATCACTTAAAACGGTACGTAAAATCGGGTGTTTTAAATCTTCAATACGATCGACAGTCTCCGTTAATGAGTATTTACAACGCACCTTATCCGCTTCAAAGTATTTGTGTGTGCTGATGTACATGTATTTGTTGATGCTCGTGCTGAGCACGGCACCTTTTTGCTTTTCAAAGAAGGCAGGTAAATCACTACCGCCGCCAACAAAAGAAATGCGGAATGGGGTCTTGGTTATAATCATGCGCCTAAAATAGGCTATTGTGTGGATAACCTAAAGTTTTCAAATCCCACAATTTTATTGAAATGACCTCGTAGTTTTAGAATGAACATTAAATAACCATGTCATGTACAAAATCAGAAAAACAATCATGAGATGGGTAGAAGCCTATTTTTTTCGAAGGCGTAACCTATCTATCGTAGCCCTAACTGCCATTAATACAAAATCTTATAACATGATCTACTATGTATAATAGTTCCAACTTAATCCAGAGCAAGAGCTCTTTTTACTTGCAACAAACCGCACATAATATTTTATCTTATTTCCATTATTTGAAGGGGCAGCCTATATATGATAACATGCTGAGTTGCCATACTCGTATGACCGATGTAATCTGCAACTACCATTCTATTGGAGGTATTGAGCGTCAGATTTCTCACTATGGCGTTTTTATCCAATTAGTTATAGAATTCAAAACCATGATCGATCTCATGCTCAAGCGTGGCTTGGAATTTCCTGGTTTGGCATATACTATAATGGAGGTAGAAAATTTATATAAACTGTTGCAGGAGGAACTGTTAAAGATGCGGGTATACCAGCTTCAGATTCAACTAATCCTGAAATCTAAATAGCCATGAATACAGCACTTTCGCAGCCTATTTATCAAGAGTCGTTGTCCATCAATAGGACCATACAACAATTGACTAGAGGCTATCATAGTAATGGTACATTTAATCTTGCCTTTAAAATAAAGGATGATATCATCGCTATTTGCAATGACCTAGATCAAGGTGTGAGCGCTCGCTTTGAGCATACCTTCCTATCGTACTATAAGAATGCGCTCAATAGAACAGCGTTGCTGATAGAGCACATGGAGATCGCTAATAAGGCACACATGTTGAAAGGTGAAGGTTTTCCAGATAGCTTGTTCATTCGAGTGAGATTACTTCATAAGAAAATGGAACTCATGCTTGAGATGATTCAATCTGAAGTACCAGTTGATTTTCTGACTCTTTCGGCTTGGGCACGGCAAAAACTAGCGTTAAGTTAGCAGTGTGAATACGGAAGAAATCAATGATTTATACTGGTGGGCTCAAGAGCGAGTTCGCGGATTCATGTCAGGGCTGCATCGCAGCCCTGATTTTGGCTATAGCGTAGAATTTGCGCAGCATCGTCAGTATGTTCCTGGGGATTCTCCGAAACACATTGATTGGTCTGTATTAGCGAAGACGGATCGGTATTTAACAAAGCAATACGAGGCAGAATCGAACATGCGTTCGTATTTCGTTCTGGATTCCAGTTCCAGTATGCAGGCTCCAGCCGGTCCGGAAGGGAAGTGGAACACTACCTTAAAATTATTAGTGCTCATAGCAGCCCTTGTACAAAAGCAAAGGGATGCGCTTGGCTTATTAGAAGTGCATGGAGAAACCCTGAACTTTTTTGAAAGCTCAAATAAGTCGGAGAATATACAGCAGATCTTAAACCACATTCAAGGCATTGGAACAACGCCGAAGGCAAACACGGTATTTTCTGCAGCTATTCAACAATTGTTAGTTCGAATACCAAAACGTTCTCAAGTTTTGATTTTCACCGACTTCTACCATGAAGATGATGAGGGTTTTGTTCAGGAGGTAAACAAGCTAAGACACGCTGGCCATCATGTACGAGTTTTTATGATGTACAGCGGGGCATTGGAAGTTGAAGGGAAGACGTTAAGTGGTTCCTTAGTCGAAGATGTTGAGTTTGGAACGCGCACGATGCTTTCCTCATCTGATGTTAAGCGTTACACGGCTTTCTGCTCAGAGAAGCTTCGATTCTTTGAATCGGCTTTCAGGACAGCTAATCTGCAGTTCGACACCGTTGATATCGATCATGGTGCTTTGATCGGTCTTCGGAAAATTATTGCATAAAAAAGCCCGGCTCCGCCGGGCTTTTTATTATTTATTGTCCTTTACGGTTTCGCTTTTCTTGTAAGCATCATCGACCTTTTTTTGATCGGCCGGAGAAAGTGACTTAGCATCAGATGCTTTCTTTTTGGAATCTTTATCCTTTTTGAATCGGCTATCAAAGAATACCATACTTACCCCTGCTGTAAAGTTGATTCTCGAAGTAGCAGCACCAACCATGACTGCGCCATTACCCGAATTAGCCGCAATAGTGGCAACATCACCAACAGTCGAAGAGCCCATATATACTTGCATTAACGGGGTGATTCTGAATTGAACAACAGCATTAATAAGATCTGAATTGTACTCGTCCATGGACATGTAATATCCTCCTTTGAGTTGGAAGTTCTTATGTAACCATAACAACGAAGTGAAGCCTAGGTAGTTGTAATCCATATTTGATTTAGAACGAGCAGCATAATGTATACCTACGTAAGAGTTCTTATTCAAATTATAGTTCATTGCAGCATTCATTACCTGTGGCACATCGTATGTGTAGGTATGAGTTGTTGTATTTAATGAAGTAGAGAGTCCATTTTGAATATCTGAAGTGAAAGCGTTCACCTCTTGTTTTACTGCACTGGCTAATGTATCGCCTGCTTGACTTACATATTCAAAACCTGTGATAGCAACACCACCTTCGATAGATTTAGCGTAATCAGAAGAAAGGGTTAAGGTTTCAGCGCCCAAGCCACTCATGCTAAACTGAAGGGTGAGTTGCTTAATAGGTTCAAACGTAGTTCCAAAAGCGAATGAATTCGTGCTTTGTGAGCTACCTGATAAGTAATTCACTAAGCCGCCAATATCTCCGCCGCTGAGCATATTCAAAGGCAAGACAGCATCTTGATTTAGTTCAGATAGTTCAGTGGCTGTAGATGCGGGATCAAGCAAATTCGAACCGGCGAGTGTAAAGTCGTAGTTCACGTTCAATTCATTGCGACCTGCAATGGCTGTCGGAGTACTTGTAATACTAAATGAATTGGCATCGAAACGCATTCCGGCTACATAGCCCACCTGACTTGCTGAAAGACCAATGCGAAGTTTCTCTTCCATGAACGTTCGTTGTAATCCAACGGTCTTGTGATTCGTGATATCAAGTGCAATCCCGAGGTCACTGAAATCACCAACATAGGAGAGATTTAGATTACCATTTGCATCTCCCATTCCGTATTTAGCAAATTTTGCCAAATCATTGTCGAATGTGAATCCTAGATCAATATTCTGACCATAACCTGCAAATACGAAATTCTTTCCAAGCTTAAATCCCAAGTTCAACGCGCTGATACTGGTTGAATTATTAATGCTTGTGTTTGAGGAATTTAAATCTGAGATATTCTTGAGTAGATCCGAGGTCGCAAAGAGACTTCCGGCAGTTTCACTTAAGAATACGTCATTTTGAATTCCGAAATAGTTCAAGTGGAACTTCGTCTTAGCATCTGCGCCAGGATTTTGAACGAGGTTATCTGGATTGCCTGATAATCCAAAGGTGCTAAAGTTTTGTGCGTTTGCTAGAACAGTGACGCTTACGGCTAATAGTGTGATAAACTTTTTCATCGTCATCTGTTATTTAAAGTTGGTAATTAACCTCTAATTCAACGCCAAGATCGAGATCAATGAAAGCATCTGTTCGAAGTTTGACAGGGTCATTGCCAGCGTTGTAGGTTTCCATACTTGCTTCAGCGATAATGTGAATCGCATCGAGCACGGATTTAGCATCTGCTGCATTAAGCGCTATTTCTGTACTTAGCACATTCGGTGAGTTAATAACACCAGATGCATCAGGTGTTCCACTTTCCATTAATCCCATGTTGATACTGTGGATCTCATTCCAGCCCGCGTCATAGAATCTCAGTGTGACAGAAGCGTCTAGAGGCAGGGTAGTAGTGGTTTGAAGTAAGAGTTTTGCACTCTCGAGTGTTGCTCCTTCAGGCAATGCGTTCGCGTTGCTTTGATTTGTTGCCAATGTATCTGAAAAACCAAGTCCAGCCGCGGTGAAATAGAATGGCATTTCCATTAACAAGTTTCCGGAGATAGAGGAACTGTTGGTTACGAAATTATCAGTACCGAAGGTTAATGTATCATGATTAACATTTACCTCACCACCATAGACAATACTGTCTTTTGGTAGGGTAAATACATCAACAATCGAAGAGTTAGTATTGTCGAAGGTCAATGTCCCCGTCGCTGTATTGCCTAGCGTGGTTGGGTAAGGCAATACATAATCAGGTCCATTTAAGGCATAACCTGTACCGTCTTTGTATGACGCAAAATCTAGAACCAGTTCAATTGGAAGACCAATTGAATTCGTTACGTCCATAGAAATACTTGGTTCAGCAAAACTTATTGAACCATCGAAGTTCTCTAGGAAATCAATGGCGAGATCTACACTTCCTGGGTCGATCGTGATTTGTTGTGTCCCGAAGAAACCTTTGATATGTCCGAATTGAAGGTTTGCCATCTCGAAGGTCATATTGAGGGCATCAGAGCTATCTACAGTTACCATATTTCCAGAACCAATCAACGTTGCACTCACAGCTATTGGTAACCTGCTGTGGTTTTGTGAAGGATCTTGAGTTAAGTCAAGAATAGTATTATTCATATTGATAGACCCTGAAGTAGTTGCGCCTGAGGTAATGGTGATGGTCGTATCAATCTCAACGCCATTTTGATCAGAACCAGGGAAGTTCAAGGTGAGTTCTAAGTCTTCAGCTAATGACGAGGTAAATTCATAATCAAAGCTTGCCGTAGCTAGCATTAATTCGCGCAGTTCCTCGCTACCACCAGTGCTTAGATCGACATATTGCGTATCTGAAGAAATATCTTGTGTGGTAATCTCAGTAACTGCATTATAAACCTCTAGGCCTGCTGAAGAGATATCTAGTACAAGGTTGTCCGTAGTGTCAATTCCAACTAGCGTTGTACCTGATCCTGGGGAGGTAATCGATGTGATTTTAAAACCAACGCTATTAGGTAGTGTCTTATTAACCAATGATTGCGCATTTGAAGCGGTACCGCCATTGGCACTAACATTATTCAAAGCATAGGAAACAATGGTGCTCCCAGTTGATGTATTAACAAGGTCAATTCCCATTGAAACAACTACAGGCCAGTTATTAGTTAACTCTAAGGTCAAGGTACCATTGGAAAAAGATGCGCTTGTAAATGAACCAAAACCACTACCTCCATAGGTACCAACATTAGTCTCATTCATTGGCGGGAAAATGGAGTTGCTGCCGTGCGCAGATGAAATTAAGGTCAATCCGGCGTCACTGGCTACAGTTCCAAGGGGAATGCTCTGACTCAAAGTAACATTATCAACGGCAATAGTTCCCATAGAAATGCTACTACTGGATGGGCTTTGTGCCGGGATTTCAATCAAATCATTCACGTTAATCCCAAAAACACTGTCTTCAGCAACCACCACCTTGTACGTGGCATTATCGTTGTAAATGAGGCTATCATCTGGGGCTAGAAGGTGCTCCATTGTTAGGTTTACACTACCCAAGGGTAGGGCGATGGCGGGTTCGGCTATGATATCAACATTAGTCGGATCTACTAAATCTGACTGACAGCTGAATAAGCCTAGTGCAGCAAAAGTTATTGCGCTTAGGTACTTTTTCATCAGAGAAAGGAATTGAAATATTTCCTGACAAAGGTACAATTTCCTTTTCTACCCGTGGATTAAGATTTCATAAAGTAGCCGCGCAGTCCGGAGAGTTGTTGTGACATGATGTATGCCGTATACAACTGCTGCATGCCTCTAAGAACCATGATGATTGCGAGTAGGGATGCATCGCCTGAAATCCCGCCAATGAATTGACTTAAAATTAGTGCTGCTATGAGGGTAGTTAGAATAATGAACTCCCTAGCATTCTTATTGATGGAATCCCAATGAATAGCCCTTGTTTTTACCGTACCCCATTCTTTAGAATGAGATGATTGCATCTCATCAACATCATTTTGTAAAATGACTACCTTCTGATGAGTCGCGTCTTGATGCTTCTTAATCCATCGCATGGGTGCAATCCAAAGTAGTAGGAATACAAGCGTTAATAGACCAAAATGAGGCATGAGATAAAGCCCACCAAAATAGAAGAGTACTCCAGGTACTAGTTGCGACCAACCTACAAATAGGAAGTTCAATGCTTGGGTCTTTTTACCATAGTTGAAACGGTCCTGCTTAGAAGTGTCTTCAATTGATTTGAATTGAGCCAATAAATCTGTCCGGACCTTGCCATTGTAGTACTGGCTTAAATAGCCCATTAGAAATCGGAAAATCAAAAGCACGAGCAGGAGTACTCCATATTTCTGCCAGCTTAGGGAATGACCTGCTGCTTGAATGTTCTCTTGGCCAAGAAATATACTCCTTAACAATGGCAACGAAGCCAAAATGGGGAGGGTTTCAAAAACCCCACTGATGCCGGTAAGTAAGAGCATTGCACCAATAGTAGGCTGCGACTTTGATTCGCGATAAAAGCGAAAGGCGGCTGCTATGGTGTTGTTTTGATTCAATCGAGTGGCGAATTTTGAGCAATATGTAACCCGTATCCATGCACACCAATGCGCTTTATGGGGTTATTGGTCAATAAATCTATGTTTTTGATTCCTAAAAAGCGAATGATTTGTGCTCCAACACCGAAATCGCGCGTGTCTTTACTGAAAGAAGTCTGCTGCCCTTCATTATTTGCTTTGAAGGATCGGATTCTACTCATTAGGCGATTTCCACTTGGTTCTTGATTCATGTAAATGATCGCTCCTTTGCCGCGTTTACTGATCCCTTTCAATGAACGCTCAAGCTGAGAAGATTCGTTGCTCGTTAGTAAGTGGAAGATATCATTTGCTACTCCAGCGCTTTGAATACGAACCGGAACTACCTCATCTTGCTCCCATGCACCCATCGTTAAAGCTAAATGGACTTGGTGATTGGTTTTCTGTTCAAACGCATGAAGTGTAAAGTCGCCGTATGGTGTTGATATTTCAAACTTCTCAGCAAGGTCTATAAGACTCTCTTTTTCCATTCGATAGGCCACTAAATCCTCAATGGAGATAATCTTTAGATCATGCTTTTTCGCAATCTCTTTAAGTTGTGGTAGTCGAGCCATCGTACCGTCCTCATTCATGATTTCTACAATCACTCCGGCAGGAGGTAATCCCGCTAACCTTGCTAAATCTACCGCGGCCTCAGTATGACCTACACGGCGGAGTACACCACCTTGTTTTGCAATCAAGGGAAAAATATGCCCAGGACGTGCGAGTTGATCTGGCTTTATAGTGGGATCTACGAGCGCCTTAACTGTCATGTAGCGGTCGTAAGCACTAATGCCTGTAGTACATCCTTCACCAATACGATCAATACTCACGGTGAAGGCAGTTTTATTAGGGTCGGTGTTGTTTGTTACCATTGGAGGAAGGTCCAATTCCTCGGCACGCTGTGGCAAAATAGGGGTACAAATGAGGCCACGACCCTCAGTTGCCATGAAGTTGATCATATCAGGCGTTACCTGTGAGGCCGCAGCGACAAAATCTCCTTCATTCTCGCGATCTTCATCATCTACAACAATGACTACTTTACCTGCAACAATGTCTACTAATGCTTCTTCAATGGTATTAAGACTCATCTTGATTTCTTTTTGTGGGTTGCCAAACGCTGGATTGTACACCTTTTCCATAGGTAATGAACCCTTTAAGCATCGCAACGTTCATAGCGCAAAAGTACACTATAGGACCTGCCCCGCGGTAGATTAAATATTCAACTGCTATAATTCCAAACGCTAGGGCTAGTAAGTAAAAGCCATAAGGTATGAACGGGAGTGTTACTAGCATTAATATCAAGGCTTGCGGGGTAGTCCAGCGCATTATCTTATGCATTAAGAACGCAGTACCAAATGGGAATGGATTGCGCAACACCAGGCCGCTAAACCTACTGAGATTTTGGAAGTTACCGATACTAATTCTGGTCTTTCTCTTGTATTCCTCCTTCAAGGAAGTACTCACATCCTCAAATCCCAAGGCCTTAGGATTGTAATAGATGCATTTTTCCCGCTGGATAAGTTGGACAGTCTGAAAGAAGTCCTCCATGAAAGTGTGAGGAGGGATTGGCTTCCAAAGTGCTTTTCGCATACTGTACAATCCACCTTCCATGCCTAGACAAAAGCCATATTTATTGCTTTCTGCAAGTCTGATCTTGTTTTCAAGATTGAGGTAAACTTTTTCAGTTTTCGCTGTATTTCCTTCGATAGTTGCGGCTTTGTAGGTGAGATTACCAGCTACGGCTGCGTATTCTCCGGTAGCAATAGGACGGACCAATTCCTCAATGGTTTTCTCATTGAAAATAATATTGGCATCCGTGGCAATGATAATTTCTCCACTACACAACTCGACCAATGTATTGATAGTGGCCGATTTTCCGGAACGAACCTCATTAATATGTAGGTGAAGATTAGGATACTTGGTTTGGAGCGACCTAATAATATCATCCTGACCGTCATTACTGAGATCTGATCCTATCCAAACTTCCAGCTGCTCAGGGGGATATTGCGTGTTAAATATGCTCTCAATTTTCTGAGCAATGACGCCACTTTCATTGTAGGCGGCAAAAATTACACTGACCTTTGGAGTGAGCTCAGTATAGCTGTATCCCTTGTGTTTACCGGGAAAGATTAATTGCCAAAGCGGATAAATTGCATAGGGCACGAGCACCCAAAATAAGGCACTGAAGAATATAAAAAGGGCTATTGTTCCCATAGGATTTTTAAGGCCTGCAAGGTAGCGCCCATTCCAAACCTATTCAAGATGTCCTCTTGAGTTTTACGCCCTAGTTCTAATGATTGGTCTGGATGCTCCATTAGAGTTGATAAGACCTCTGCCATTTGATTCGGGTCCGATTGGATGAAGTAGTTTTCCTCAGAGGATTCAAAAATACCTTCGGCTCCAATAGAAGTACTGACCATCGGGATGCCTTGAGCGGCCAATTCTAAAATCTTTATTCGCATGCCAGAGCCCGCCAAAAGCGGAACTATACTGATCCCGTTTGCTTCTCGGAATGCATTCGCATCCTCAACACGACCATGGAAAAAGACATTTGGATGTTGCTTGAAATCGAGTTCATCAGGAGGATTGTTCCCTGCAATGTGAAATTCTGCTTGAGGCATCCGTTTCAATACGATCGGCCAAACTTTTGCTAAAAACCATTGAATTCCTTGAACATTCGGAGCCCAATCGAGAGCACCGAGATGATGACACTTAAAGGGTTTAATAGAAGAAGGGGCGGTCTGTGGAAGAACCGTGTTAGGGAAAAATCCAACTTTAGGATTTAAGGATTTGAACCAAATGGAATCCTTGGGTGAAATGGTCCAAATGGCATTAACCTGTTGACTTATATGGGTTTCGAAGCGTTGTAAACGCTGAGATTGAATTTTGAGATACACCCTCTTAAGGGTATTGGGCTCATTTTGAGCTAATCGATCCCAGATGACCCATTCTACATTGTGAGCCCGCAAAATCACGCGCTTGGCTTTTCGTTGCGCAAGATCTAGATATTTCCCCATGAAAGCACCTTCAATGATGATCGTATGGAAGAATTGGTCCTCGAAGGCGCTCAACTCTCGGACAACTGGAGGTAAATAGAATCGGCTAACATGGTAAGGTGAACCTTCAATTAAGTTTCCTAACGCACCTAAAAGCGAAGGAGAGGTATTGGCATCAAAGAATCTAAAGTGAACACTTGGCGCTTTTTGGATAAATATTTCTGGACTCTTCTTATGCTTATCGGGATTAATAGCAAAGTACCAAAGGTCCATATTGCCCTGTTCTACGAGCGCCTCAAGCAATCTGGCCATCGCAATAGAGCTGCCATCTTCCGCAGGGTAGGGAATCTTATTCGAAAGAATGAGAACCTTATCCATTCTTCTTCTTTCTTGCCCAGCGAGCACTTAAGGCACTAAACCATTCTCCAGAGATTAGTGCTTTATCGGTTGATGCACTGTAGGTTAGCCAAAAAGCGATGGGAGCTAAAATCATTGAAGGAAGCCACGTTGCAATCAATGGATCCATCAATTCTTCACGTCCCATTTTTTCGAATGTGGTGTTTAACACATGGAATATCAAGAAAGCGATGGTGGAAATAACTAGTGGTAAACCGATCCCACCTTTGCGTATTATGCTCCCTAAGGGTGCGCCAATGAAGAACATGATTAACACACTAATACCAAGTGCGTATTTTTTATAGTACTCAAGCCAATGGCGGAGTCTTGTTTCGTTGCGCCACTCCATTTCACGGTCCATTTGGCGCAGATAATCTAGGTTAGAGCGAGCGAGGCGTATGGCGTTCTGAGAAGCCCGTAGACGCATCCCGCTGAGCAGATTCTTCATCAAATCTTCTCGCAGCACTTCTGTAGCATTTGCTTTATCTACCTCGATATAATCGAATTTGTACTTGCCGTT